>NZ_JAYFNG010000016.1:0-67686 GCF_034933565.1 Raineyella sp. | reverse complement strand
GGGCACGAGGAAGCGCGGCCGGAGGGCCGGCGCGGTTTCGATCAGAAGAGGACTCGACCGGAAGAGGTCCGATCAGGCGAGAGCGGCCAGTGCGGCGTCGTAGTCCGGCTCGGTGGTGATCTCGGGGACCAGCTGGGAGTGCAGCACGGTGCCGTCGGCGTCGATCACGATGACGGACCGGGCCAGCAGCCCCTTCATGCCGCTGTCGGCGAGCTCGACGCCGAAGGCGGTGCCGAAGTCGGAGCGGAACGAGGAGCCGGTCACGACGTTGTCGAGGCCCTCGGCGCCGCAGAAGCGGCTCGCCGCGAACGGCAGGTCGGCGGACGCGCAGACCACGACGGTGTCCTCGAGGCCGGAGGCCAGCTGGTTGAACCTGCGCACCGACGTGGCGCACACCGGGGTGTCGATGCTGGGGAAGATGTTGAGGATGACGCGCTTGCCGCTGAAGGTCTCGGCGGTCAGCTCGGACAGGTCCGCCCCGGAGAGGCTGGCGGCGGGTGCCTTGCTCCCGACGACGGGGAGCTCCCCCACCGTGTGGACAGGGGTGCCCTTGAATGCAGTGGTTGCCATGCGCTCTGACTATCACGTGTGAGCTGGAGCACGCCAGCCTGGCGTGCCGCCCGCGCCTGCCCGGATCGGCGTGAGTCGACCGTGCCGACCGTGCCGACCCGCCCGGACCGGTGTGATCGGGTGATTTGCGCAGCGTGAGAGACCGTCTGTGCAACGTCCGAAGGGGCCGCCGCTCAGTGCCGGGGAAGGTGGTCCGTCCCGGCCCCAGGATCAAGATCGGCCAGGGCCATCCCCCACTCGTGGGCCCGCTGCAGCTCGCCGTCGGCCAGCCCGGTGGTGCGCGGATCGACCTGGAAGGACTCGCCCGTCTTGGCCCCGTGGAAGCCGTTCGACTTCAGCGCCCGCGCCGCGTCCCGGGCGGCGCTGGGCAGGAACCGGCCGGTGGTGCGGGTGTCGAAGGTGCGGACGAGCAGCGTACGCCGCGGTGTGACCACGTCGATCCACTCGTGGACGCCGATCGCCGGTGCCGTCGGAGCTCCCTCCGCCACCGCTCGGGCCCGGGTCTCGGCGGTCGTCATCGCCATGTTGTGCGTCGGGGAGCCGACCAGCAGCAGGGTCACGTCCTCAGGGATCTCCCGTGGGGCGTTCTCGACGGCGAAGAGGGCGACGTGGTGGCCCTTCTTCGACAGTCCGGCCCCGATGGCCTCGGCGACGTGTCTGGTGTTGCCGAAACTCGACTCGCACACGATCAGTACGCCCACCGCTGCCCTCCTCGGCCGCCCCTCGGGATGATTGTCCAGTATCGCCGAAAGGGTGCGGTCACGACAGCCGCAACGCGCGGTCGGTCCCTGCGGGGCCGATCGCGCGTTGCGGGACGGAGCAACCGGACGGCTGCGGGGCCTCAGTCGAGCGGGCGGCGGGCGGCGCCCTTGTCGGCCGACTGGGCCAGGGCGCCGAAGATCTTCAGCGCCTGGGAGACCTCGCGCTCCCGGTGCGCCGGTCGCCAGCCCTGCTCCTCGCGGGCGGCACGGCGGGCGGCGAGCTCCTCGTCGGAGAGCCGGACGTTGATCGTCCGGTCGGGGATGGAGATCTCGATGATGTCGCCGTCCTCGATCAGGCCGATCGCACCGCCGGAGGCGGCCTCCGGGGAGACGTGGCCGATCGACAGGCCGGACGAGCCGCCGGAGAACCGGCCGTCGGTGATCAGTGCACACTTCGGGCCCAGTCCGACGCCCTTGAGATACGACGTCGGGTAGAGCATCTCCTGCATGCGGGGGCCACCCTTCGGCCCCTCGTACCGTACGACGACCACGTCGCCGGCCTCGATCCGGCCGCCGAGGATGGCCTCCACGGCCTCCTCCTGGGACTCGGTGACCTTGGCCGGCCCGCTGAACGTCCACTGGTCCTCGGGCACCCCGGCGGTCTTCACCACACAGCCGTCCTCGGCGATGTTGCCCTTGAGGATCGCCAGCCCGCCGTCGGCGGTGTAGGCGTGCTCGACCGAGTGGATGCAGCCGTTCTCGGCGTCGGTGTCGAGGGTCTTCCAGCGGTTGGTGGACGAGAACGGCACGGTGGTCCGCACCCCACCGGGGGCGGCGTGGAAGAGCTCGATCGCCTCGTCGGTGGTGCTGCCGCTGCGGATGTCCCAGGCGGCCAGCCAGGTCGCCAGATCAGGGCTGTGCACCGCGTGCACCGAGGTGTCCAGCATGCCGGCGCGGGCGAACTCGCCCATGATGGCGGGGATGCCACCGGCACGGTGGACGTCCTCCATGTAGTAGTTGTGCGTGTTCGGGGCGACCTTGCAGATGCACGGGGTGTGCCGGGACAGCCGGTCGATGTCGTCCTGGTCGAAGTCCACTCCGGCCTGCTGGGCAGCGGCGAGCAGGTGCAGGATCGTGTTCGTCGACCCGCCCATGCCGATGTCCAGGGTCATCGCGTTGGCGAAGGCCTCCTTGGTGGCGATGGCGCGCGGCAGCACGGAGTCGTCACCGTCGTGGTAGTAGCGGTTCGCCAGCTCGACGGCCAGCCTGCCGGCGCGCTGGAAGAGGCCCTTGCGGGCGGCGGCGGTGGCCAGCGTGGAGCCGTTGCCGGGCAGCGACAGGCCCATCACCTCGGTCAGGCAGTTCATCGAGTTGGCGGTGAACATGCCCGAGCACGAGCCGCAGGTCGGGCAGGCCGACTCCTCGATCCGGCTGATCTCGTCGTCGGTGACCGCCGGATCGACCGAGGAGATCATCGCGTCGATCAGGTCCAGGCGGGTCTCCGCCGTGCCGTCGGCGTGGATGACGGCCTTGCCGGCCTCCATCGGGCCGCCGGACACGAAGACGGTGGGGATGTTCAGCCGCAGCGCGGCGAGCAGCATGCCCGGGGTGATCTTGTCGCAGTTGGAGATGCAGACCAGTGCGTCGGCCTTGTGCGCGTTGACCATGTACTCGACCGAGTCGGCGATCAGCTCACGGCTGGGCAGGCTGTAGAGCATCCCGTCGTGGCCCATCGCGATGCCGTCGTCGACCGCGATGGTGTTGAACTCCCGGCCGACGCCGCCGGCCTCCTTGACCGCCTCGGCGACGAGCTGGCCCATGTCCTTGAGGTGGACGTGGCCCGGCACGAACTGCGTGAACGAGTTGGCGATCGCGACGATCGGCTTGCCGAAGTCGTCGTTGGTCAGGCCGGTGGCGCGCCACAGGGCGCGGGCGCCGGCCATGTTGCGACCGTGGGTCGTCGTCCGGGAACGCAGTTCGGGCACTTCTACCTCCGAAGGCTGGTGCGGTGATACGGGTCACCAGACTAGCCCGGGTGGCGATCCCGGCCGCCGGATCGCCACCCACTGGCCCGCTCGCGTCCCTGGCCCGGTTGTCTCCCTGGTCCGGGCCCGCTCATCTGCCGTGGCTTGCGCCTCTGCCCGGCCCGCTCACTTCCCTGGCTCGGTCGTCCCAGCGGTCCGGCCGCCCCGGAGCGTCCAGCCCGCCACCGCGGAGCCGGAGCGGGAGACCGACCGCATGTGGCGCAGCACCACCGAGACGGCCGCCAGGCCCGGTTCGGGGAGCTCGTGCAGCTGCTGCAGCGAGCGGTGGGCCCGCTGGGCAGCCGCGGCGTTGTCCTGGATCCACTGCCGCAGCCGCTGGTCGACCTCCAGGGTGCCGGGTGTGGTGGCGATCACCGAGGCGGTGAGGGACTTGGCGGCCGCGTACACGTCGGCACGTACGGCGCTGCGGGCCAGTGAGTCCCACAGCTCGTCGCGCGGCAGGGTACTGATGCTGGTCAGCAGCCCGTCGACGTCGAACTGCTCGGTGACCGCGAAGTAGAGCTCCGCCACGTCGGTGAGGTCCTCCTCGGCGCCCCGGGCCAGGTCGGTGATGTCCAGCAGGGCGAAGGCGTCCAGCAGCCCCTCGGCCCAGCGGGCCAGATCCTCGGGCACCCCCGCCCGGGTGAGCTCGGCGACGTCGGTCTCGAAGCGCGTGCGCTCCGCGCCGTTGAGCAGCTGGTCCATCCGCTGCTCGAAGGCCGCCACACCGGGCCGGTAGCGGTCGATGTCGCTGCCGAGGTCGCTGTTCGAAGGCCGCTCCAGCAGGATCCAGCGGGTCGCTCGGTCCAGCAGCCGCCGGGACTCCCGGTGCAACCGTGCCTGCACCCCGGTCCCGACGACGTTGTCGAGGGCCTTGACGGACTGCATGAACCGGTCGATGTCGAAGACCTCCCGGGCGAGGACCACCGCACGGGCGATCTCCGGCATCGTCGCCCCGGTCTCCTCCAGCGACCGTTGGGCGAAGGTCATGCCGCCCAGATTGACCACCGAGTTGGCCACCACATTGCTGATGATCTCGCGCCGCAGCGGGTGGGTGTCGGGCAGTTTCGGGAAGCGCTCGCGGATCTGGTGGGGGAAGTAGCGGCGCAGCTCGTGGCTGAACCAGGCCTCGTCCGGCAACCCGCTGGCGTTGATGTCCTGCTTGAGGGCGAGCTTGACGTACGCCAGCAGGACGGCCCGCTCCGGACTGGTCAGGCCCTCGTCGACCCGCTCGCGGGTGTGCAGCTCCTGGTCGGAGGGCAGCGACTCGAGCTCCCGGTCGAGCAGCCCGCGGTCCTCGAGGTAGTGCAGCAGCCGCAGGTAGGCCCCCAGCCGCTTACCGCCCCGCTCCCGGGAGTGTCCCAGCAGCAGGTTCTGGCTGTAGTTGTCCTCCAGCACCAGCCGGGCGACCTCGTCGGACATCTCCGCGAGCAGGCGGTTGCGCTGTTTGTAGGTCAGCTCGCCGATCTGGACCAGGCCGCTGAGCGGGATCTTCAGGTTCACCTCGTGGTCCGAGGTGTCCACCCCCGCCGAGTTGTCGATCGCGTCGGTGTTGAGGTGGATGCCGCGCCGGGCGGCCTCGATCCGGCCCAGCTGGCTGAACCCCAGGTTGCCGCCCTCACCCACCACCCGGGCCCGCAGCTCGGCGCCGGTGATCCGCACCGGGTCGTTGGCCCGGTCGCCGATCTCGCTGTCCGACTCCTCGCTGGCCCGGACGTACGTGCCGATGCCGCCGTTCCACAACAGATCGACCGGGGCCTTGAGGACGGCGCGGATCAGATCGTTGGGCGACAGCTCGTCCGCGGCGTCGGTGAGGCCCAGGGCCGTCCGCATCGGCGTGGTGATCGCGATCCGCTTCAGTGACCGGGAGAACACGCCACCCCCGGCGGAGATCAGCGAGCGGTCGTAGTCCTGCCAGGACGACCGGGTCAGGTCGAACAGCCGCCGGCGTTCGGCGAAGGACCGCGCGGCGTCGGGGTCCGGATCGAGGAAGATGTCGCGGTGGTCGAAGGCTGCGACCAGCCGGATGTGCGGTGAGAGCAGCATCCCGTTGCCGAACACGTCCCCGGACATGTCGCCGATGCCGACCACGGTGACGTCGTCCCGCTGCACGTCCCGGCCCAGCTCGCGGAAATGGCGCTGCACCGATGCCCAGGCGCCGCGGGCGGTTATCCCCATCGCCTTGTGGTCGTAGCCGGTGGACCCACCGGAGGCGAACGCGTCGTCGAGCCAGTACGCGTAGGTCCGGGCGATGGCGTTGGCGATGTCGGAGAAACTCGCGGTCCCCTTGTCCGCCGCGACGACCAGGTAGGTGTCGTCGCCGTCATGGCGGACCAGCCGCGGCGGCGGCACCGCCATCCCGTCGACGAGATTGTCGGTGAGGTCGAGCAGGGCCCCGACGAAGAGCTGGTAGGCCTCCCGGCCCTTGGTCGCCCAGCCCTCCCGGTCCACCGCGGGGTCGGGCAGCCCCTTGGGGAAGAAGCCGCCCTTGGCGCCGGTCGGGACGATCACGGCGTTCTTGACGATCTGGGCCTTCACCAGCCCGAGGATCTCGGTGCGGAAGTCCTCGCGTCGGCCCGACCAGCGCAGCCCGCCGCGGGCGACCTTGCCGAAGCGCAGATGCACCCCCTCGACCCGGGGGCTGTAGACCCAGATCTCGTACAGCGGCTGCGGCGCGGGCATCCCGGGGATCGTCGCCGGGGACAGCTTCAGTGCGACGGTCGGCTGTGTGGTGGACGCGTCGTGCGGAGCCTCCCGGGCCCGCTGGTAGTAGTTGGTCCGCAGGGTGCCGCGGATCACCCCGACGTAGCGGCGCAGGATCCGGTCCTCCTCGAGGGAGGGCACCGCCCCGATCAGTTCGTCGAGCCGGGCGATGATGGTCTCCTCGGCCTGCCGGCGTTCCGGGTCGATGGAGCGGCCGGCGAACCGGTCCGGGTCGAAACGCACCCCGAACAGCTCCACCATCAGCGCGGCGATCTCGGGATGGGCCAGCAGCACCGAGCGCAGGTAGGTCTGCGAATAGGCGATGCCGATCTGGCGCAGGTAGGCGGTGACCGCCCGCAGGACGACCACCTCGCGGGAGGTGAGGCCGGCGAGCAGCACCAGGCCCTCGAGTTCGTCGGGCTCCGTACGACCCTCCCAGGCCGCGGCGAAGGCCTCCTGGAACCGGGCCCGGGTGTCCTCCCCCTCCCAGGTCGCCGCGCCGAGGGGGCGCAGGCCGAAGTCGTAGACGTGGAACAGCACCCCGTCGGAGCGTTCGAGGACATAGGGACGCTCGCTGGTCACCTCGGTGCCGAGATGGGTGAAGACCGGCAGGATCGCGCTCAGCGACAGCCCACCGCGGCTGTAGATCTTGAGTCGGCGCTCCTGCGCCGGGCTGGTCGGGGTGCGATACAGATTGAGCCGCAGCTCGTCGGCGCCGATCCCCTCCAGTTCGCGCAGGTCCGCGGCCCCGACCCGGGGCGGGAAGACCTCCTTGTACGCGGTCGGGAAGCCGCCCCGGTAGGCCTCGGTGTAGAGGTCGCCCAGCCCCTCGCCGAACTCCTCGATCATCGCCGCGCCGAGATCCTCGTCCCAGTCCCGGGTCGCCTCGACGATCTGGCTCTCCAGATCCTCGGGATCGACCTCGGGGACGGTCCGGCCCGGGGCCATGTGCAGGATGAAGTGCAGGGTGGCCAGCGGCGACTCGGTGGCCCTGGTGGTGTAGTCCACCGTCTCGGCCTCGAGCCGCTCGCGCAGGATGCGCGACACCTCCAGCCGGGCGGAGGTGTTGTACCGGTCCCGCGGCAGGTAGACCAGGCAGGACATGAACCGGCCGAACGGGTCCTTGCTCAGGAAGAGCTTGGTCCGGATCTGCTCGCGCAGCTTGACGATGGCCACGCTGTTGCGGGTGAGCTCCTCGACACCGCACCGGAAGAGCTCGTCGCGCGGGTAGTTCTCCAGCTCACTGAGCAGCGCCTTGCCGCGGTGTGAGTCCAGCGGGAAGCCGGCGGCCGCCAGCACCGCGTCCACCTTGTCGACCAGGTACGGCACCTTGGTCACCGACTCGTGGTAGGCGCTGGAGGTGAACAGGCCGATGAAACGATGGCTGCCGGTCTCCGTCCCGTCCTCGGCGCAGGTCTTGACGACCACCATGTCCATGAAGGCCCGGCGGTGGACGGTGGCCCGCTGGTTCGCCTTGGTGATCAGCACCGGCGAGGCGGCCCACGCGGCGCGGGCCGCCTCGGTGTCGAGCGGGAGATCGGCGGCCCCCGCCGCGTGCTGCATGATGCCCAGCGCGGATGCCGGATCCGCCGCGGTCACCCCGTCGGTCCCGGTGCGGAAGCGGATGTAGCCGAGGAAGAGGAACTGGTCGTCGAGCAGCCACTGCAGCAACTCGGTCGCCGGCCCGGCATCCGTACGCCCGGCGGCGGCGAGCGCGGCGGTCTGCGCGGCCGCGTCCCGGGCCACCCGGCCCATCTCCTGCCAGTCCCGGTAGGCGCTGCAGATGTCGGCGAGCGTGGAGCGGACGACCGTCTCGATCCGCTCGATCGCCTCCCGATCGGTGGTGCGGACCACCTCGAAGTGCATCCATGACTCGTCCACCGCGGACACCCGATCGGGGTCGCGGGGCCCGACGGAGACCAGCGTGCCGTCCTCCGTGCGTTCCACCGTGACCTGCGGGTGGGTGACGAAGCGGACGTTGGCGCCGGCGTCCTGGAGTGCGGCGGAGACCGAGTCGACCAGGAAGGGCATGTCGTCGATGACGACCTGGACGACGGTGTTGCGGGTCCCCCAGCCGTCGGTCTCGACGGTCGGGGTGAACACCCGCAGCCGGATCTCGCCGGGGGCCCGCTGCTCGGCCAGCTGCCGGTGGGACAACGCCGCGCCGAGGAGGTCCTCGGGTCGCAGGGTGGCGAGTGTCTCCGTGCTCAGGTCGCGCCAGAAGGCGCCCAGCAGGGTCAGCACCTCGTCCTGGTCCATCCCGGTGGCGCGCTCGGCGCCGGCGGCGAGAAGAGCATCGCGTTGCGCGTGAGGCACAGCCATCGTCCGCACCGACCTCCATGTCGTGGGCGGCGCTCCGGCGACCTCGGGCGACCGGGCACCCTGGATGCCCGGAAGTCTACGCGGCCCGGGCCTGCGGGGACCGGGGAATCGCCGCGGCGGCGGCGCACACCCGGCGGACGACGAGGTCGACGACGCCGGGGTGGGCGGCGAGCACGCCCGCGGTGACCGCACCGACGGACTCCGCAGCCGTCCGGATCCGCTCGGCGAAGACCCCGGGGGCCAGCACGTACGGCAGCACGCTCACCCGCCGGGCCCCCGATGCCTGCAGCGTCCGGACGGCCTCGGTCACGTCCGGCCCGGCCCCACTGGCGTACGCCACCCGGACCGGGACGCCGAGGAACTGGGACAGCAGGTCAGCGGCCTGCCGGGTCTCGCTGCGGCCCACCGGGTGGGAGGTGCCCGCGGCGGCGAGGACGACGGCCACCGGTTCGGGGTCGACGGCACGGACCCGCTCGGCCAGGGCGATCACGATCTCCCGGGCCGGTCCCAGGTGCGGGGTGACCACCGGCGCCGTGGGCCGGGACGCACCGAGCAGGCCGGCGGGGAGATCGGTGGCCGCGGGGACGTCGATGGTCGCGGAACGGCCGGTGGCGTCCGGTCGATCGCCGGCGGTACCGGCGACGATCCGGGGGATGTCGACCAGGACGTGATGGCCGGTGCCGAGCAGCAGCGGCACCACCACGTCGGGACGGGCCCGGGTGACCAGCTCGGCGAAGGTCGGCTCCCCGGTGGACAGCCAGCCCACCTCGACCCTGGTCGAGAGTCGCTCGCGGACCGCCGCGGCGATGGCCAGCACCGCCGGGGCCCCCGCCGGGTCACGGGTGCCGTGCGCGGCCAGCACGACGGACGGCACCGGCCCGGCGCCCGGCGCACCGGGCCTCGACTCCCCCGTCGTCGCGGCTGTTCCCGCGGGCGAAGGGACAGCACCCCGCGCCGGCCGTGCGGTGACCGGACCGCCCGGGGCGGCCCTGTCGACCACCACGGCGGGCGCGGGGCAGGTCATCAGATCACCCAGTCCGTGTCGTTGCCGGAGTCCGGATCGGCACTGACCACCATGCCGGCCGCCAGCGTCCCGGCCTGCTGCGGGTCCACCAGCAGGAAGGCGCCGGTGTGGCGGGCCCGGGCGTAGGGCTCGGTGGGCAGGTCGGCGGCGAGGTGCAGCCGGACCCGGCCGATGTCGTTGAGCTCGAGCCGCTCGGTCGGCCGGCCGACCAGGGTGTCGAGATCGAGACGGGCGTCGATGCTGCGGACGATGGCCTGGACCGTACGAGCGCCGTTCTTCACCAGCACCCGGGCGCCCTCCACCAGCGGGCGCTCGGCCAGCCAGCAGACCAGGGCGTCGAGGTCGCGGGTCGGGGTCGGCCGGTCCTGCGCCGAGGCGATCAGGTCGCCGCGGGCGATGTCGATCTCATCGGTCAGCCGCAGGGTCACCGACTGCGGTGCGAAGGCCTCGTCGAGCTCCTGGTCGGCGAGGTCGATACCGGCCACCCGACTGCGCTTGCCGGAGGGCAGGACGACGATCTCGTCGCCAGGGCGGACCACACCGGCGGCGATCCGGCCGGCGTAGCCGCGGTACTCGCGGTGCGTGGCGTCGACCGCTCCGGACTGCGGGCGGATGACGTACTGCACCGGGAACCGCAGCGGCTGGTGGCGCGGATCGTCACCGGTCGGCAGCTCCTCGAGCACCTCCAGCAGGGACGGGCCGGCGTACCAGGAGGTGGCCGCCGACCGCTCGGCGATGTTGTCGCCGACCAGGGCGGAGACCGGGATGACGGTCACCTCGGTGAGGCCCAGCCCGTTGGCGACGTGACGGATGTCGGCCTCGACGGCCCGGAAGGTCGCCTCGGCGTAGTCGACCAGGTCGATCTTGTTCACCGCGATCACGACATGCGGGACCCGCAGCAGGGAGGCCACCGCGAGGTGGCGGCGGGTCTGCTCCAGCACGCCGTGGCGGATGTCGACCAGCAGCACGATGACGTCGGCGGTGCTCGAGCCGGTGACGGTGTTGCGGGTGTACTGCACGTGCCCGGGGCAGTCGGCGAGGATGAAGGAGCGCCGCGGGGTGGCGAAATAACGGTAGGCCACGTCGATGGTGATGCCCTGTTCCCGCTCGGCCCGCAGGCCGTCGGTGAGCAGCGCGAGATCGGCTCCGCTGAACCCACGCTCGCGGCTGACCCGCTCCACCGCGTCCATCTGGTCGGCCAGGATCGACTTGGTATCGTGCAGCAGCCGACCCACCAGGGTCGACTTGCCGTCGTCCACCGAACCGGCGGTGGCGAGGCGAAGCAGCGTGCTCATCAGAAGTAGCCTTCCTTCTTGCGGTCCTCCATGGCCGCCTCGGAGAGGCGGTCGTCGGCGCGGGTGGCGCCGCGTTCGGTCAGGGTGGTGGCGGCGACCTCGGCGATGACCTGCCCGATGGTGTCGGCGTCGGACTCGACGGCGCCGGTGCAGGACATGTCACCGACGGTGCGATAGCGCACCAGCTTGCGGACCACCTGCTCGTCCTCTCGGGGGCGGGAGACCGGCGTGTCGGCGAGCCACATGCCGTCGCGACGGAAGACGTCACGCTCGTGGGCGTAGTAGAGGCCGGGCAGCTCGATGTTCTCCCGCTCGATGTAGCGCCAGATCTCCAGCTCGGTCCAGTTGCTCAGCGGGAACACCCGGACGTGCTCGCCGGGGCGGTGCCGGGCGTTGTACAGATCCCACAGCTCCGGGCGCTGGTTGCGCGGGTCCCACTGGCCGAACTCGTCGCGCAGGCTGACGATGCGCTCCTTGGCGCGGGCCTTCTCCTCGTCGCGGCGGCCACCGCCGTACACGGCGTCGTAGCGCCCGGCGGCGATCGCGTCCAGCAGCGGCTGGGTCTGCAACGGATTGCGGGTCCCGTCCGGACGCTCGGCCAGTCGGCCGTCGTCGATGTAGTCCTGCACCTTGGCCACCACCAGGGTCAGGCCGAGACGCTCGACCGTACGGTCCCGGAAGTCGAGGACCTCGGGGAAGTTGTGGCCGGTGTCGACGTGCAGCACCGGGAACGGCACCTTGCCGGGCCAGAAGGCCTTGGCGGCGAGATGCAGCATCACCACCGAGTCCTTTCCGCCGCTGAACAACAACACGGGGCGTTCCAGCTCCGCGGTCACCTCGCGGAAGATGTGGATGGCCTCGCTCTCCAGCATGTCGAGCTGGCTGAGCTCGTAGGGGCGGGTGGTGACGTCGTCGAGGTCGGGCGCGAAGTCGGTGCTCACAGGTGGATCCCGCATTCTGTCTTGGCCAGTCCGGCCCAGCGGCCGGCCCGGGGGTCTTCGCCGGGCTCGACCCGGCGGGTGCAGGGTTCGCAGCCGATCGACGGGTAGCCGTCGGTCAGCAGCGGGTTGATCGGCACGCCGTGGCGGCCGGCGTAGGCGATCACGTCGTCGAAGGTCCACCCGGCGAGCGGGTTGAGCTTCACCATGTGGTGGGTGTTGTCCCACTCGACCAGCTGGGCGTGGCGACGCAGGGCGTTGTCCTCGCGGCGCAGCCCGGTGACCCACGCCTCGTAGCCGGCCAGCTCGCGGCCCAACGGCTCGACCTTGCGCAGCGCGCAGCAGGCACCCGGGTCACGGGAGAACAGGTCCGTGCCGTACTGCTCGTCCTGTTGGGCGACCGTCAGCCGCGGCAGCACGTCGATGACGGTGACCGGCAGGACGGTCCCGATCTCCGCCCGGGTGCCGAGGGTCTCGGCGAAGTGGTAGCCGGTCTCCAGGAACAACACGTCCACGCCCGGGTGCACGCCGGCCACGAGGTGCGGCAGCACCGTGTCACCGGCCATCGAGCAGGCGACGGCCAGGGCGTCGCCGAACTCCTCGGCGGCCCAGGTGAGCACCTCCTCGGCGGTCGCGTCGGCGAACCGTTCGCCGGCCTCCTCGGCGAGGGCCCGCAGGTCGGCCGCCGAGCGGCGCCGTCCCGGGCCGTGGCTGCCGGCGGGCACCGGACCGGACGTCCCCGGCCCGTCGCCGGCCGGAGCTGCGTTGCGGGGCCCCGGCCCGTCGCCTACCGGGGTCTGGGATGCGGTCGTCACAGGAACTCCTTGTCATCACTGCGGGCCACCCAGGCGGAGAAGCTCTCCCCGTCCAGGCGCTGGTCCAGGAAACGTCGGACCACGCGTTCAACGTAACCCGGAAGGTCCTCCGCGCTCACCTTGAGCCCCCGGACGGTGTGCCCGAGGCCGGCCTCGTCGCGGTCCCCCGAGGCGAGACCGCCGCCGAGGTGGACCTGGAAGCCGAACTCCGTACCGCCCAGCAGCTGCCCCTTCAGCCCGATGTCGGCGGTCTGGATCCGGGCACAGGAGTTCGGGCAGCCGTTGAGATGGAGGCTGATCGGTGTGTCCAGGTCCACCCCCTCGAACCGCTGCTCGAGGTCGTCGACGACCCGGGCGGCGAGTCCTTTCGTCTCGACGAAGGCGAGCTTGCAGAACTCGAGGCCGGTGCAGGCCATCGTCGAGCGGCGGAACGGACTCGGCTCGGCCTTCAGGCCCAGGTCGTCCATCGCGGCGACCAGGTCCTCGACCCGGTCGGGCTCGACGTCGAGGACGAGCAGCTTCTGGTGCGGGGTGAAACTGATCCGGTGTGACCCGGCGGCCTCGGCGAGCTCGGCGACCCGGGCCAGCCCGGTGCCGCCGATCCGGCCCACGGTCGGGGCGAAGCCGACGTACTTGCGGCCGTCCTTCTGGTCGTGGATGCCGACGTGGTCGCCCGAGGTGCCGTCCGGGACGGGGGCGATGCCGTCCGGCAGGACGCGGTGCAGGTACTCCTCCTGCAGCACCCGGCGGAACTTCTCCGGGCCCCAGTCGGCCATCAGGAACTTCAGCCGGGCCTTGTTGCGCAGCCGCCGGTAGCCGTAGTCGCGGAACAGAGAGATGACGCCGGCCCAGACCTCGGCCGCCTCCTCGGGGCGGACGAAGACCCCGACCCGCTCGGCGAACCGGGGGGCGGTGGAGAGCCCGCCGCCGACCCACAGGTCGTAGCCCGCGCCGTGCTCCGGGTGGCGGACCCCGACGAAGGAGATGTCGTTGATCTCGTGCACCACGTCGAGGCTGGGGTGCCCGGTGATCGCCGTCTTGAACTTCCGCGGCAGGTTCGTGAAAGCCGCGGTCCGGATGTAGGTCTCGCGGAGCTCCTCGATCAGCGGCGTGGGGTCGAGGATCTCGTCGGCGGCGATGCCCGCGACCGGGCTGCCGAGGAAGCCGCGGGGGGTGTCACCGCAGGCGGTGATGGTGTCCAGCCCGACCGACTCCAGCCGACGCCAGATCTCCGGGACGTCCTCGATCCGGATCCAGTGGTACTGGATGTTCTGCCGGTCGGTGATGTCGAGGGTGTCGCGGGCGAAGTCCTGCGAGATGCCGGCCAGCACGCGGATCTGGTCGGTGCTGAGGATCTGGCCGTCGACCCGGACCCGGTGCATGAAGTACCGGTCCGACAGCTCCGCATCGGTCAGCTTGCCGGTCCGGGTGGCGTCGAGGTCCTGGTCGCGCTGGGTGTAGAGCCCCCACCAGCGCAGCCGGCCGAAGAGGTCATCGGTCGGGATGGAGTCGAAGCCCTGATGGGCGTACGTCCCGAGGATCCGGGCGCGGACGTTCAGGCCGTCGTCCTCGTGCTTGACCACCTCGTTGGGATTGAGGGGCGCACGGCCGTCGATGGCCCACTGACCGTTGGACCGGTCCTTCTTGGGTCCTCGGACACGCTCCGGGACGGGCGCGTGAGCAGGTGCGGTCGGGGTGGGCGTGCGGTCGTAGGACACAGGGTCTCCTCCGCTTCGGGGCAGGTCGTCACCGGCGTGCCGTACGGGGCGGCCGCGCCCCGCGGGTGCAGCGAGGCACGCCTTCGGTATCACCTGAGGTTAACCATCCCATAGCAAAATGTAAAACCTGTGCTGCATTCCACAGCCGGTTGAGGGCCCTCCCGCCGGCTCACCGCGGCGCGCTGCCGGGGCCCTCCGTCCGGACGTTCGCCTGCCAGATCGGCACCGGGACCGGGTCCTTGCCGCAGGATTCCGGCCGGAGCGCTTCGGTCCGGACCCGGGACACCTCGACGAGCCGCTGGGCGGGCCCGTCCCCCACCGGTACGCTCCAGTGGCCCTCCCCCACCGGCCGGGCGTCCCGCACCACGGGACCCGGCAGGCCGAGGTCCCCGGTGAGCGCCCGGTAGGCCTGTTCGGCGGCCTGCTGCGGGCGGAGCAGGCCGCTGCGGCCGCGGTAGTGCCCGGGGTCGGCGAGCGCCACCGGGATCCGGCGCTGGTCGGCGGCCCGCAGCGCCTCGACCACGGTCCGCTCGTCCAGCCGCGCGTACGACACGCCGAACGGCAGCACGGTGGCGGTCGGCGCGAACCGGTGCCCACCCAGGTGTGTCGTCTCCGCCACACGACCCGGGAAGGCCCGTTGCGCGATCTCGGCGAGCGGGCGACCGGTCAGGGCACAACAGCGGTCCCGCTTGCCGTTGGTGCAGACCAGCAGCACCGGTGCGGCGGGCGCCAGCTCCGGCAGGACGGCCACCAGCCGCTCGGGCGTCGGGTCGGCCAGGGCCTCGAACGGCAGGTCGAGCAGCCGGTCCGGCCCGGTGACCACGCCGCGGACGAGCCACGGCTCGGCGACCGGGCCGCCGGCCACCAGCACCTGGCGCAGGCCGGTGGGCCGGTCAGGATGGGCGCCCGGCCGGCGCATCAGGGCGAACCGGCCGCCGACCGCCGCGACCGCGGCGTCCAGCCGAGCACCGAGGTCCGGGTCGAGCCGGGACTGGGTGGCCGCCCTGGCACCCCAGGGACCGTCCTGCTCGAGCACCAGCCAGCAGGTCGCCTCGGCGGCCGTACCGACGGCCGGCTCCCCGGCTCCCCGGGAGAGCACCGAGCAGAGATCAGCGGATCCGGGCCGGTGCTGCGGGATGGTCTGCGTCATGGCACTCCTCCGGGTCAGGTCGCTCAGGAGCTGCGGCTCAGGAACGGGCGGTGGCGGGCTCCATCAGGGAGCGGACCGCCGCGACGATCGCGTCATCGGCCGGCAGCCACGGCACGCTGTCGAGCTCGTCTGCGGCGAGCCAGCGCAACCGGTCGTGGGCGGGGCCGGGACGGACGTCCGTACGTGCGGGGACCGCCAACCAGACGCGGATCCGCCAGCCCTCCACGATCGGCCAGGCGCCGTCGGACAGTGGCCCACGGACCTCCGACCCGACGGTGATCGGCAGGGCCAGTTCCTCGGCCAGCTCGCGGTGCAGCGCGGCGAGCGGAGCCTCACCCGGCTCGACCTTGCCACCGGGGAACTCCCAGTCGCCGGCATGGGTCGTCGCATGGCGGCGGGCGGCCAGCAGTCGGGTCGGGCGGTCGAGATCGTCCACCAGAGCAGCGCCGACGACGAGATGCCGGTCGCGAGGGAAGCTCATGTGCCCACTCTCTCATGGCACCGGTCGGGCCGGGCCGCGGGCCGGTCAGGGACAGGCATCGATCTTCCCGCTCAGCTGCCGGTTGCTGATCACGGTCGACATGCCGGCCGGGCGGCGGGGACACACCGTCGCGAGGCCGCCCCGGTACTCGATGTTGAAGACTGCCTTCCCGCCGGCCAGGAAGTTCGTGTACAGGTTGCACTCGCGGTGGGCCACGCACTCCTCGTTCACGGCGAAGTCGACGTCGCCGGCCAGCTCGTCGAGCTGGTCACCGTCGTTCTTCAGCCCGATGGCCAGGCCCCGCGCGTGCGCCTCCCGGGCCAGGGCCCGCTGGTAGGCGATCTGGTCGGCGGCACTGATCGGGAAGCCGGTCCGCTGCGTCCAGCCGTCGGTGTTGTCGGGATCGATGGCGACGAAGCCCTTGGCCTTGCACACGTCCATCCGGGCGGTCATGATCGGCAGCAGGGTGTCGATCCGGCGGATGTCGAGCCAGCGTTCGCCCGGCCACCCGTCGAGATCCTCCCCCAGCACCTCGGCCGGGAAGCTGTCCCGGTCCGGACGGAAGTCCTCGAACGCGCCGGTGTTCAGGTAGCAGATCGAGGCGACTCCCCGCTCCCGCAGTCCCTGCACGTCGGTCGCCCCGGTGTGCTCCCAGTCGAGGTTGTAGACGTCGACCTGACGGGTGAAATCGACCTTGCCGGTGTACTGGATGTGGAACGTCGCCCCCACCTGCGGCGCCCACCACGGCCCGGCGGCGCTGCTGGTCCGGACCGTCGGCACGCCGGAGGGCGGTGCCGTCGGTGCCGCGTCCGGCCGTGGGCCGCAGCCGACCAGCACCGGCCAGGCGAGCAGCGTGACGAGAAGGGGTGCCCACTTCACCGGTCCCACTGGTCCTCCTGGAGGGTGCGCCACGGATTCGGAAGTCGTCCGGCGGTGGTCCAGCACAGGCCGGCCCCGGCAGCCTCGGCCAGCGCGTGCGCCGCAGGCTGTTGCTCGGGTGGACAGGCGTGGACGAGGTGCCACACCCGGGCGGGTGGGACCCCGGCGGGAGGGACGGGCCGGCTGCGGTACTGCGGCCAGGCCTCCTCGACGACGCAGGTGACGTCCGCGCGGTGCAGCAGGTCGGCCGGGGCCGGGCAGCCAGGATTCACCACCACCGCGACGGCACCGGCGGCCCGCAACCGGTCGATCACCCCGAGGCGCCACCGGCCGCTGGCCCGGGGCGGGACCCGGTCCAGCATCACCGCGCTGATCGCATACCGGTCCTGCCAGGCGGCCAGGTCGGCCAGGATCGCGTCGGCGCTGCGTCGTCCGTACGCCACGTCGACGTACCCGAGCAGGGGCGTCGCGACCCCGGTGAGCGCCTCCCGGTAGCAGCCGTCCGTCGCGGGGCCGGGGCCGTCGGACACGTTGACCACGGCGAACGCGAGGCCGGCGCGGCCCGCACGGAGGCGCTCCCAGGCGGCCGGCGCCTCGAGCGGGTGGACGTACCACGGCGCAGCGGCCCGCAGGCGCGTCCGGCCACGGGTCCTCGACGGCTCGGTCAGGTCGACGTACGTGCTCATCGATCGCTCCTCATCGGTCCACCGGCCTCATCGGTCCACCGGCCCCATCGGTTCACCAGGCATGTCGGGTTCACCAGGCCTGGGGCCGGGACAGCCGATGCGTCACGATGATCGCCGCCAGGGTGACCATCGCCGCGGTCGCCAGCTCGAAGGGGGCCGACTGCCAGGCATCCTCGGTGGGCAGGCGGTAGGTCAGCGCCACGATCCCCACGGTGCAGACCACGACCGTGTAGAACATCGCCCCGAACGCAGACCCGGTCCGCAGCAAGGCGTTGATCGTGGCGACGATCGCTGCCGTGCCGACGGCGGCGGTGAGGACCAACGGCTCGTCCAGGTAGATCCGGTACGGGTCGGCCAGGACGACCAGGGCGACCCCGAGCGCCACGGCGCAGAGCGTGGCCAGCAGCGGCGGACCGGCGGAGGCCGCCAGGCTGCGCCCGAAGATCCAGCTGGTGAATCGTCCACCGACCCAGCCACCCCCCATCCGGGCCAGCGCGAACAGTGGATCGGCCAGCACGCCCGCGGCGAGCCCGGCCAGCGCGACGGCGGCGAAGGCGCCCGGACCGACCCGCAGGAAGACCGCCAACAGCAGGGCGAGGTGGGCGGCCGTCTGGATCGCCGCCATCACCACCGCCGCCGTCGTGCCCCGGACGATCCCCGGGCGGGCGTCGCGCATCGCCGCCCCGGCCACCGAGCCGGCCGACACCGCGGCGAGCGTGGTGGCGGCCCCGGCCACCGCCAGCGTCTGCCAGGCCTCGCCGAAGAGCCACGCCAGTGCACACAGCCCACCGGCGAGGCCGGTCCAGGCGACCAGCGACCACCCGGGGCGCAGGGTCACCAGCAACGGCGCGCTGGACGCCCACAGGACCCAGATCAGCACCGTGGGCTGCCCCACGGCGATCCACATCCCGACCCCGACCAGCACCATCAGACCCGCGACCACCATCGCGCCGCGGACCGCCTCACCGCGTGACCCGCGACCCAGGCCGTGCCACAGCGCGGCACTGACCACCTGGGCGGTCATCCACCCGATGGCCGCCACGGCGAACACCACCACCTCGGTGGAGCGCCGCGGCATCGTCGACGCACAGATCACCACCCCGGCCAGCATCACGATCGCCCGGCCGAGCGCGGCGGTCAGCAGGTGCCCGCGAGGCTCGACCCGGGTCTGCCGGTCGAGCGGGCCGGAGCGCGCCCGGTCGGCGATCAGTTCCCGCGCCCACTCGCTCGCCGAGGAGTGGCCTGCGGCGCGGGCGGCGGCGTCGGAGAAGCCGGATGCCTCCAGCCTCGCCGTCACGTCCCACAGATCGACCCCGATCCGCGCCGCGTCCTCCGGCACCGGTCGGCGCCCGGCCCCGGAGCGTTCTGCGGCCCCCTCGGCCGGCGCTGCTCCCGTGTCCACCGTCATCAGCCTTTCCTCCCGACCGTCATCAGGCCCGCCGCTCGACCGCCAGGGCGTCCTGCCCGGTGGCGGCCGGGCGGCCGGGTGGCCCCGCGGCGGCACCGACCGGCACACCGGACCTGGCGACCGCAGCGGACCGGCGGCCCCGTGCTGCGGCCATCGTCGGGACCGGCCCTGCCGCGTCGCGGACGGTCAGATAGGCCTGCTGGTACCGCTGGGTGAACAGGTCCAGGTTGAACATCGCCAGCGCCCGCTGCCGGGCCCGCCGGCCCATCTCCCGGCGCGCGTCGTCGTCGGTGAGCAACTCGGCCAGTGCCGTGGCCAGCGCCTCCGGGTCCCGCGGTGGGACCAGGGCGCCGCAGACACCGTCATCGCCGACCACCTCGGCGACACCGCCGACATCGGTGTTGACCGTGGCGCGGCCGGCCATCATCGCCTCGATGACCGTGTAGGGCAGCCCCTCGGAGATGCTCGACAGGGCGACCACGTGCCCCGCCTCGAGGGCGGGGAGCGCAGAGCTGACGGCACCCTCGAAGCTGATCACCTCGGTCAGGCCGAGGCCGGCCACCTGCCCGGTGAGCTCGTCGCGGTAGGCCTCGTTGCCCTCCGGGGTCGGGCCGAACACCCGCAGGCGTACGTCCGGCACCTGTCGGCGGACGATGTCGACCGCGGAGACCAGGGTGGCCAGGTCCTTCAACGGGTCGATCCGGCCGACGAACGAGATGGTGGGCACCGCCGGCTCGGTGTCGATCGGCCGGAACAGATCGGTCTCGACGCCGTTGTGGATCGTCTCGATCTTGTCCGGGTCGGCCCCCAGGAGCCGCTCCCAGCGCTGGTTGAAGTCGCTCACCGGGGTGATCCGGATCGCCTCCTGGTAGGCCAGCTGGCTGAGTACACGCAGGAAGGCGCCGACCGCCCGGCGGGCCGGCCAGCCGAGGTCCGTACGGGTCATCGCCAGGTAGCGTTCGCGCAGGTAGATGCCGTGCTCGGTCAGCAGGATCGGGGTGCCGGCCGACCACCAGCGTCCGAGCGCCAGCAGTGCGCTGGGCCCGTTGGCACCCACGTGGCTCACGTCGACATCGGGGAACCGGACGTCCGCCAGGGCCAGCACCCGGTCGACGTGGGCACTGGCCCGGACCGCGTCGGCGAGCGTCAGCGGCGGCAGCGTCGGGCGGACCCGGCGCTGGGCCCGCCAGGCGGCCAGCAACGCGCGGACGGAGCCTTCGGTGGCGAGCAGCCGGGACAGCCGGGGACCGTGCCAGGCGGTGAGCTCACGGGCCGCCCGGCCGAATCGTTCGACGTCCGAATCGCGGTCCTCGGCGGCCGGTAGGGCGGCGGACCAGATCTCGCCCAGCAGGTCCTCGAGGGCCCGGCGCCGTCGCGCCACCAGGGCCGGACGGGTCCGCCCCCACATCGGCACCAGGGTGATGTCGGTGACGTTGTCAGGGGTACGGACGACGACCTGCTCGTCGGAGCCGATGATTGTCACCGGGACGAAGGTGTGCTCGGGCAGGCCGCCGATGAGCAGCTCACACCACCGGGTGACGCCGCCCGTCGTGACCGGATAGGTGCCTTCGGTGAAAAGGCCGATACGCATCGGGTCATCCCTCCTTCGGCCAGTGGGTGGCGCCGGGGAACCCCTGCGCCGCCGCGGTCTGGAAATCTGCGGATGCACCGGGGGCCAACTCGACCCAGCCGGAGCGTTGGTCGGCGTACGCCTCGCCGTACGGGCCGGTGACGGATTCGTGGGAGACCAGCTCGGCGCCGTCGGGGAGGGTGAGCGGGACCCGGACGGCGAGGTCGCCGTTGTTGGTCAGCCGGACCCGCCGGCCCGACACCGAGGCGCTCACCTCCGCCCGGTCGTCCTTCCAGTTCTGGCGGTCGAGGAGGGCCTGGCCGGCCTCGGTCATCGAGGGATTGACGAGCGGGACGGAGTCGGCGTACGTCTCGGCCCGGCGTCGCAGCGCCTCCTCGAGGATCGGGTAGAGCAACCGTTCGGAGGTCAGGTTGCTCTGGTGCACGAAGTGCGGTCGGGGATCGTCGCCGGTCATGTGCTGGTAGATCTTGTCCGCCTCCATCGGCAGGATCGTCCTGGTGAAGCCATGGTCGAGGTCCAGCGGTGCGACGCACTCCTGCCCACTGGTCCGGCACTGGCCGGAGCCCCCGTCCGCCGCGGAGTCGTTCTTCCAGTTGTAGAGCGAGACGACCTGGCGGGCCGTGGGCGTGTCGTAGTCGAGGTCGATCGGGCTGCGGGGCAGCGTGGTGGCCGAGCCGATCCGGCGCGGGGTGGTCTCGTCCGAGGCGTCGGCGGCGACCCAGGCGATCCCGGCACGGGTCAGCACCCCGGCCAGCGCCGGGTTGTCCTCGGGCTGCTGGGGCGGCTTGCGCAGCCCCGAATGCTCGCCGGTGACCAGCTCCGCCGGCGAGTAGTGCTGCAGACCCATCTTCGCCATGAAGCGTTGGTTGGTGACGATCTCGCGGGAGAGGGTGTCGGCCGGGACCCAGTCGATCCGGCCATCGGTCTCGACGCACTTCCAGTCGTCGGGGAGCAGGATCTGCTGGCAGCCGAGGAAGGCGTGGGTGAAGGTGTGGTTGATCCACCGCAGCTCCCCGGTGCGGGCGACCAATCGGTCCGTCAACGGGTCAGCGCCGCCATGGCTCTGGGCGTACTGGGCCGCCCCGGCGCCGTTCAGCACCAGGTCGATCTTGATCCCGTGCTCGCGCTGCCAGGCGACCAGGACGTCGACGTCGTCGGGCACCATGCGTACGGTGGCGCCCGGACCCGAGGTGGAAATCTGGGCCGGACAATTCCGACCGATCTCGCATTTTCCCTCCACGCTCCATTGCGTATCGGGCAGTAGGACGTCATCGGCGTGGACCGAGAACCAGCTGCGGAAATGTGACAACGAAACGTCGCGGGTGACCCAGCGCAGCACCCCGTGACTCAGCACCCGCTGGTCCTCGTCACCGGAATTGCCGTTGAAGGAGAAGAGCATCCGTTCACGTCCGTCGCGGACCTCGGTGCGGATCAGGGTGCCCGGCGACCGGGTGCCCGGGATCGGCGTGGTCAGCAGCGGGGTGGACCGGACACCCTTGGCGACGCTGGGATGACGGACGAGTGCCGCCTCGGTGTCGTCGTGTCCCGGGTCGATCCGTACGGTGCCGCGCAGGTAGGAGAAGGCTCCCGCGGTGGCCTCACCGGTGAGCGTGGCGGTGGCGCCGTCGATCGGGCCGCGGTAGAGGTCGGCCACCGGTACGTCGCGGGAGATGTCGTCGGTGGTGGCGGTCTCCACCAGTCGGACGCCGAACGCGGACTGGTAGTCGCGCAGCAGCTGCTGCTCGCTCGCCGTCAGCAGCGTGGAGCTTGCCTGTGGAGCGATGATCGCGGAGAACTGCCCGTGTGCCCCCGAGCTGTCCTGGCCGGCCAGCAGCGCCGGGGTGACCGGGGTGCGGTCACCGGCCGTCAGGTCGATCCGGGTGTACGGCATCCCCTCGGTGCGCAGCTCGGACCGCAGGGCCTGTGCCCAGGACGTGTTGTCGTCGAGCAGGAGCACCCGCAGAGCCACGTCGGAGCTGCCGGCCGGTTCCGCCGGTCCCTGCGGTGACAGTGCCAGTTGGGCGGGTCCGGCCGGCGGTGCCGGACCACTGGCGCTCCCGCTCGAGCAGCCGCCGGCCACCAGCGCGACTGCGAGGACGACCATGCTCCATCGCCTCCGGCGCTCCCTCGGATGCGAGGGTCGCACCGGCGACGGCCGCATCGGCAAACGTCGCATCTGCAAACGTTGCGGCGGTCGAGGGTGCCATCGATTTGTCGGTGCTGATTGACGATTTCCGGACAGACGTAATGCGAACACTTCCCCATCCCCCCTAACAGACAGGGAATCCGGAATGTTGCGGGGTGTCAAGACTTGATTTCCGGGCCGATGTCGTTCTCCACCGGTGCAGCGGGGCACAGCAAGAATCCCCGGACACCGTAGTAGTAGGTGTCCGGGGACCGGTCGAGCGGGTCGGGGACCTCTCGTCAGAGGTTGATCATGTGACCGCCGATGCCCTCGGCCGCCTCCTTGATCGCCTCGGACAGGGTCGGGTGGGCGTGGACCGTACGGCCGATCTCCTCGGCGGTCAGATCCCAGGTCTGGGCGAGGACGAGCTCGGGGAGCAGCTCGGTGACCTCCGGGCCGATCATGTGGGCACCGAGGATCTCGCCGTACGTGGCGTCGGCGACGATCTTGACGAAGCCGACCCCCTCGTTGAGGCCGTTCGCCTTGGCGTTGGCGGAGAACGGGAACTTCGCCACCTTGACGTTGTAGCCGAGCTCCTTGGCCTTCTCCTCGGTGTAGCCGAAGGCGGCGATCTGGGGCTGGCAGTACGTGGCGTGCGGGATCATGTCGTAGTTGATCGGCATGGTCTCGGCACCGGCGATGGTCTCGGCGGCGACCACGCCCATCGCCTCGGCGGTGTGGGCGAGCATCAGCTTGGCGGTGACGTCACCGATGGCGTAGACGCCGGGGACGTTGGTGCGCATGTAGTCGTCGATCTCGATGGCGCCACGCTGGGTGAGCGCCACCCCGGTGTTCTCCAGGCCGTAGCCCTGGGTGCGGGGGGCGAAGCCGAAGGCGGACAGCATCTTGTCCGCCTCGAGGACCTGCTGCTCGCCGCCGGCGGACGGCTCGACGGTGATCCGGACCCCGGCGCCGGTGTCCTCCACGTTCTTGACCGCGGTGCTCGTGAGGACCCTGATGCCGAGCTTCTTGTACGCCTTGAGCAGCTCCTTGCTGAGCTCGGCGTCCTCGACCGGGATCATCCGGTCCAGGTACTCCACGATGGTGACGTCGACACCGTAGGCGTTGAGGACATAGGCGAACTCGGTGCCGATGGCGCCGGCGCCGCCGATGATGATCTTCTGCGGCAGCGTGTCCGAGAGGATCAGCTCCTCGTACGTCAGGACGTTGGCCGAGCGCTGCATGCCGGGCAGCATGCGGGTGACCGAGCCGGCGGCGATGATCACGTTCTCGGCGGTGACGGTCTCGACGGTGCCGTCGTCCTTGGTCACCTCGATCGTCCGGGCGTCCTTGAAGGTGCCCCAGCCGTTGAGCTCCTGGATCTTGTTCTTCTTCATCAGGAAGTGGACACCGCCCACCGACCGGTCCGACACCTTGCGCGACCGGGTGAAGGCCTTGGCGTAGTCCAGCCGCACCTCGCCGTCGATGCTGAACCCGAAGGTGTCACGCTCGTGGGTGAAGATGTGGGCGAGCTCGGCATTGCGCAGCAGGGACTTGGTGGGGATGCAGCCCACGTTGAGGCAGACCCCGCCCCACCACTGCTTCTCGACAACGGCGGTCTTCAGGCCCAGCTGGGCGGCGCGGATCGCCGCCACGTACCCACCGGGCCCGGCGCCCAGGACAACGACGTCAAAGTGTGCGGTCATGGCCTCAACCTTAACCAGCGACGCCCCCTCCTGTCGTCGCGACGACGTGGACGGACCCCGGTCAGTGCACCTGGCGGAACACCCGGCTCCGGAGGGTGTCCGGGGACCGTGGGTTAGGCTGGCCCGGTGACTTCTAGCTCCACCGCCTTGCAGATCGGCAGGATGATCCGCGACGCCCGCGAGCAGCGGGGCCTGTCCGTGGCCGACCTCGCCGCCAAGCTGAACACCGAATGCTCCTCCCTCGAAGAGGTGGAGAGCGGAGCGGTGGACGTGTCGATCGACCTCGTCACCCGGATCGCGGCGGCCCTGGAGGCGGGCCCCGGTGCGGAAGCGACCGAGGCCGCCCCGCAGCCGATGCACCCGACCCGACCGACGCCGATGCACCTCACCATCGAGGGCGGCCGGCAGCTGAGCGGAGCGATCGACGTACGCTCCTCGAAGAACGCGGCGGTCGCGCTGCTGTGCGCCTCGCTGCTCAACCGCGGCCGCACCGTCCTGCGCAAGATCGCCAAGATCGAGGAGGTCAACCGGATCTGCGAGGTGCTGATCAGCATCGGCTACCGGATCTCCTGGATCAACGACACCGACCTCGAGCTGATCCGCCCCGCGGAGCTCGACCTCGACTCGATGGACGTCGCCGCCGCCCGCCGGACCCGCTCCATCATCATGTTCTTCGCGCCGCTGATGCACTTCTACACCGACTTCCGGGTGCCGTACGCCGGCGGCTGTGATCTGGGTGCGCGCACCATCGAGCCGCACCTGCAGGTGCTGCGCCACTTCGGTCTCGATGTGCTCGCCACCGAGGGCTTCTATCGCTGCACCGCCGGTGACGTGCACGCCCCGGAGCGGGCCGTGGTGCTGACCGAGCGCGGCGACACCGTCACCGAGAACGCCCTGATGGCCGCGGCCATGGTCCCCGGCCCGGTGACCATCCGCAACGCCTCACCGAACTACATGGTCCAGGATCTCTGCTTCTTCCTGCAGAAGCTGGGCGTACGGATCGACGGCGTCGGCACCACCACTCTGGTCGTCCGCGGCGTCACCGAGATCAACGCCGACGTGGAGTACTTCCCCTCGGAGGACCCGATTGAGGCGATGAGCCTGATCACCGCCGCGATCGTGACGAAGTCCGAGCTGACCATCCAGCGCGCCCCGATCGAGTTCCTCGAGATCGAGCTGGCGATCCTGGAGGAGATGGGCCTCGACTTCACCGTCACCGACGAGTACATGGCCGACAACGGCCGCACCCGACTGGTCGACATCACTGTCCGGCCCTCGACGCTCAAGGCGCCGATGGACAAGATCCACCCGATGCCCTTCCCGGGCCTCAACATCGACAACCTGCCGTTCTTCGCCGTGATCGCGGCCGAGGCCCAGGGGCAGACGCTGATCCACGACTGGGTGTACGAGAACCGGGCGATCCACCTGCTCGACCTGGCCAAGATCGGCGGCAACATCCAGCTGCTCGACCCGCACCGGCTGATCGTCAACGGGCCGACGAAGTGGCGCGGCCGCGAGGTGACCTGTCCCCCGGCGCTGCGGCCGGGCGTCTGCCTGTTGCTGGCGATGCTCGGTGCCAAGGGCGAGTCGGTGCTGCGCGACGTGTACGTGATCAACCGCGGTTACGAGGACCTGCCGAACCGGCTGAACGCACTCGGTGCCAACGTCCGGGTGACCACCGGCTAGACCCGGACGTACGTCCCCGCACCACTGCTCCCGGTCGCATGCTGTCGCGGGGAACGGACCCGCCGGCCGATGCGGCAGCATGGAGCCCATGACCTCGATCCTGTCCATCCAGTCCTCCGTCGCCTACGGCCACGCCGGCAACAGTGCTGCCGCCTTCCCGTTGATGCGGATGGGCATCGAGGTCCTTCCGGTGCTCACCGTCCACTTCTCCAACCACACCGGGTACGGCGCCTGGCGCGGCCCGTTGCTCGATCCGGCCGACGTCCTCGAGGTGGTCCGGGGCATCGACGACCGGGGCGCCCTGGCCGGCTGCGACGCGCTGCTGTCCGGCTACCTGGGCAACGGCGACACCGGTGGGACGGTGCTGGCGGCGGCGGAGCTGCTGCGGGAGCGCAACCCGGAGGCGATCTGGTGCTGCGACCCGGTGATGGGCGACGTCGGGCGAGGGTTCTTCGTCCGCGACGATGTGCCGCCGATGTTCCGTGACCGGGTGGTGCCGATGGCCCAGGTGCTGACGCCCAACCACTTCGAGCTGGATCACCTGGTCGGCCGCCGGACGCAGTCGCTCGAGGAGATCCTCGAGGCCACCGATGAGCTGCGCTCCCGGGGCCCGCGCACCGTGCTGGTCACCTCGGTGGTGAGCGCCGACACCGACCCGGCGACGGTGCAGCTGCTCGCGGTCGATGACGCCGGCGCGCATCTGGTCACCACCCCGAAGCTGGAGGCCTACTTCGTCGGGTCCGGTGACGTCACCTCGGCGCTCTTCCTGGCCCACCTGCTCGCCACCGGCTCGGCCCGCACCGCGGTGGAGAACACCGCTGCGTCGATGTTCGGCCTGCTGGCCCGTACCCTGGAGCTCGGCCGCCGGGAGCTGGCGCTGGTCGCGGGGCAGGAGGAGTTCGTCGCCCCGACCCGGACCTTCACCGCCGAGCGGGTCCGCTGACCGGGGCGCGGCGTCACCCGTTGGTCACCTGCCTCTGCTGGGATGGCGCCATGTCCGTCTCCGATCTCCCGTTCTTCTCTCCGCCGTTCCTCGCCCTGGCACACCGCGGGGGCTCCATGTACGCCCCGAACGTCGGCCGGGAGAACAGCCTGTACGCCTTCGGCCGGGCCGTCGCCCTCGGCTACACCCACATCGAGACCGACGTGCACGCCACCCGGGACGGGGTCCTGGTGGCCTTCCACGACGACCGCCTCGACCGGGTGACGGACCGCACCGGGGTGATCGCCGAGCTCGACCACACCGAGGTCGCCCGGGCCCGGATCGGCGGGACGGAGCCCGTCCCGACCCTCGACGAGGTGTTCGAGGCGTTCCCGGACACCTTCTTCAACATCGATCTCAAGGCGGACGGCACGGTGGCACCGCTGCTCGAGGTGCTCAACCGGCACCGGGCCCAGCGGCGGGTGAACGTCGCCTCGTTCTCCGCCGCCAGGCTGCATGAGTTCCGTCGGCTGGCCGGCGCCCAGGTCTCCACCTCGGTCAGCCCGGCCGGGATCGCCTGGACCCGGCTGGTCCCGGTGCTCCCCCGCCTGCTGTCGGCCGACGGCAACGTGCTGCAGGTGCCGCACTGGACGAAGCTGCCGTCCGCGGTGGCCTCCCTGCCCGCCGGACTGCGGGCGCTGGCCGGGCCGGACATCCGTGGCGACGAGGGCCGGGTGGTCACTGCGGGGTTCGTGGCGGCCGCCCATGCGGCGGGCAAGAAGGTGCACGTGTGGACGGTCGACGACCCGGTGCAGATGACCGAGCTCATCGATCTGGGTGTCGACGGACTGGTCAGCGATCGGATCGACGTCCTCAAGGACGTCCTGGTGGAGCGGGGACTCTGGTATGGCCGGGACTGAGATGGGGATCGTGGGTGCGGGGCGCCCTCGGCCCCACCGCTTCGGGCGGCGCGCCCGGATCTGGTCGTGGGTGTCGTACGACTGGGGCTCGTCGGCCTTCCACTCGGTGATCGTCACCTTCGTCTTCGCGACCTACCTCACCGGGACGGTGGCCGCCCGGGACGGTGCGGTCAGCGGGGCGACCGCGCTGAGCATCTCCACCGCCATCGCCGGGGCGGTGATCGCCGTCACCGCCCCGATCATGGGCCAGCAGGCCGACGGCGGCGGTCGGCGCCGTAGCCTCGCGCTGTGGACCGCGGTCGTCATCGCCGCGACGGCGGCCATGTACGCCATCCGCCCGGCACCCGCCTACCTGGTCGGTGGCCTGGTGCTGCTGGGCGTCGGCACGGTGGCGGCCGAGTTCAGCAACGTGTCGTACTACGCGATGCTGAAGCAGGTCTCCGAGGACGACGACATGGGCCGGGTGTCCGGCCTGGGCTGGGCGATGGGCTACACCGGCAGCATCTTCCTGCTGCTGGTGGCCTACTTCGGCATCATCGCCGAGGGCAACTGGTTCGGGGTGCCCTCGACCGATGGCCTGGGTGTCCGGATCGTCTGCCTGGTCGTCGCCGCGTGGTACCTCGTCTTCGCCGTCCCGGTGTTCATCGCGGTGCCCGATCCGGAGGTGCCTGACCCGGCCGGCGGGGCACGGCGGGGCCGTACGGGTCCGGTGGCCGCGTACCGCCGGCTCGTCGGTGACGTCCGCGAGCTGTGGCGCGACGACCCGGACGCGGTCCGGTTCCTGGTCGCCTCGGCGATCTACCGGGACGGGCTGGCCGCGGTGTTCACCTTCGGGGCCGTGCTCGCCGTCAGCGTCTACGGGATGGCGCCCAGCGCCGTGCTGATCTTCGGCGTGGCGGCCAACATCGTCGCCGCCGCCGGGGCCGGCGCCGGGGGTCTGCTGGAGGACCGGTACGGCGCCCGCCCGGTGATCCTCGGCTCCATCATCGGCCTGATCGGCGCGGCGACGACGCTGCTGTTCGTCCACAGCCTGGGGCTGTTCTGGGTGTTCGGACTCGCGCTGTGCCTGTTCGTCGGGCCGGCCCAGTCCTCGTCGCGCTCGATGATGGCGCGGATGGCGCCGCTGGAACGCCAGGGCCAGATGTTCGGCCTCTACACCACCTCGGGACGTGCGGTGTCCTTCCTCTCCCCCGCCCTGTTCGGACTGTTCGCCGGGCTCACCCACCAGGACCGCTGGGGTATCGTGGCGATCGTCCTGATCCTCGTCGCCGGGGCGCTCCTGCTGC
Organism: Raineyella sp.; assembly: GCF_034933565.1. NCBI lineage: Bacteria > Bacillati > Actinomycetota > Actinomycetes > Propionibacteriales > Propionibacteriaceae > Raineyella > Raineyella sp. Next base: position 38,736 of record NZ_JAYFNG010000016.1, on the reverse strand, counting down.
TGCAGGTCCCGGCGGCCCAGGGAAGGTCGGGCGCGGTCTTGGCCCGGACGGCTACTCTGGACGTCGACCGGTAGGCCGGCCGGGAACAGTCCGGGTCGCGCCGGCGTTGACCGGTCGACCAGCAATCCTAGGAGGTAGCAGATGGCTGATCGTTCTCTGCGAGGTTCCGGTCTCGGATCCAAGAGTTTCGAGGACGAGGTGGGTGTGGATTTCGCACCGCGCCAGGAAGTGGGCTTCGACTGCCCCCAGGGACACCATTTCGAGATGACCTTCGCCGAGGAGGCCGATCTGCCGACGGTGTGGGAGTGTCCGCGCTGCGGCCAGGAGGCGAAGCGGTCGGACGGCGTCGAGCCCGAGGTGAAGGAGGGCAAGCCGCCGCGCACCCACTGGGACATGCTGCTGGAACGTCGTTCGCTGGCCGATCTGGAGGAGCTCCTCTCGGAGCGTCTCGAGGAGGTCCGGACGAGCGGTGCCATCAGCACCGACGAGTACATGCGCCGGACGACGCCACCGTCGAAGAAGCGCCGCTGATCCGATCGGCCCGCCCGGCCGGGCGGACCCATCGGTCGGTCGGGCTCCTCGATCGGCATCAGCACCAGGACGCATCAGGGCCCCCGGACCGTCGCGGTCCGGGGGCCCTGATGCGTCCGGCGATCCGGTCGGTGCCCGGCGATCCGGTCGGCGGTAGCCGAGAGGCTGTCGGCGAGGCCCGGCCGGTGGACTTCAGGCTGCAGGATTCAGCCGGTCCGGGTTCAGGCTGCAGGGCTCAGACGGTGGGGGTGACGCCCCGGTGGCCCTTGCCGGTCAGCCGGCGCAGCTGGGCGCCGCGACGCTTCAGACCCCAGGCCGTGGTGCGGGCGAGCGACTCGAAGAAGATGCTCTTGTCCAGCTTGGACTCGCCGAACCGGCGCTCCTCGAACGTGATCGGCACCTCGACGACGGAGTGGCCCGCCTCGATCGTGTTGATCGTCATGTCGGTCTGGAAGAAGTAGCCGGCCGCGGCGATGTTGTCCAGGCCGATGTCCCGCAGCGTCTGGGCCCGGAAGACGTTGTAGCCGCCGGTGATGTCCCTGACCCGGACACCCAGCAGGATCCGGGTGTAGAGGTTGCCCGCCCGCGACAGGTACTCACGCGACTTCGGCCAGTTGATGACCGACCCACCCGGCACCCAGCGCGATCCCTTGACCATGTCGGCGTGATCCAGCGCCTCCAGCAGCCGCGGCAGTTCCTCGGGCCGGTGCGAGCCGTCGGCGTCCATCTCCACCAGCACGTCGAAGCCCTGCTCGAGCCCCCACCGGAACGCCGCGACGTACGCCGCGGCGAGCCCCTCCTTGCCCTGGCGGTGCAGCACATGGATCCGGCTGTCCGCACCCGCCAGACGATCGGCGATGTCGCCGGTGCCGTCCGGGGAGTTGTCGTCCACCACGAGCACCTCGGCCGACGGGACGGCGGAGCGCAGCCGGCCGACGATCGATTCGATGTTCTGGGCCTCGTTGTAGGTGGGGATGCAGACCAGGACCCGACGGTCCGACCCCTCCGGGGTCTTCTGGACGGTCAGGGTCCGGGTGGTGGGTTCAGTCATTGTCGTGTGTCATTCCTCGCTGTGGTCGGGTGTCCCTCGCCGTGGGCCGGGCGTCATTCCTCGCTGTGGTCCGCCGGGGCCTGGGAACGGCTTCGCAGGTCCGCGGCGCGCTTCTCGATCTGCTCGCGAGCGTCCCGGGTCCACCGCAGCCAGGTCTCCTGGAGATCCTTCAGCCCCGCCTTCGGGTCCCGCTCCGGACGGTCGGGGACATCGGCGACCTGGGTGCCCCACGGCGTGGGGGGCTCCGGCAGTGGGTTCGCCACGACCACCGTCGCCGTCGCCCGGGCGACCACGAGGGGCTGCTCGAGGACGTACGAGGCGGTGGGGGCCAGCCTCGGGTTGCTGTCGAGGCGCTGGGCCTCGCGGCAGATCACCCGGGCCTCCATGCCCAGCTCCCGGCTCGTGCTGCCCACCCCCACGACGAACGCCTCGACCTCCAGCACGTCGCCCGCGTAGATCGGGGCGAGGAAGTCGATCTCGTCGTACGCCACGATGGCACCCTCATCGGAGTCGGTGCGGATGCACACCTCGGTGGCCGCATCGGACAGCAGCGACATCGTGTACGAATGATCGACCTGGCTGCCCGAGTAATGGGTGTGGTTGTGGCCGACGTACCGACGATGCGTGACGGTGAGGCCGATGCGGGGATCGCTCATGGCTACACGATAACCGGTCACCACCCGCGGCTTCGGCTCGGCTCTCCGGGAGGCCGCTCCGGGGTGCGGGCAGGGCTCTGCCTCGGGTGCCGAGGGTTGCCCGCAGCAGTGGCGGGCGCCCCGACGGGGCGGCAGGATGAGCCCATGGTCACGCCGCAGCTGCTCGTCGTCGACACCTCCTACCTGTTCTTCCGCGCCTTCCACGGAGTCCCCTCGAGGCTGCGTGGTCCGGCCGGGGAGCCGGTCAACGCCCTGCGCGGAACCCTGGACGCCCTCACCCGGCTGCTGGAGGAACGACGTCCCACGCATCTGGCCTGTGCCTGGGACCAGGACTGGCGACCGCAGTGGCGGGTCGATCTGCTGGCCTCGTACAAGGCCCATCGCGTCGCCGCGGACGGGCACTCCGAGGAGATCCCGGCGGACCTGGTGGTGCAGATCCCGGTGATCCACCGGCTGCTGACCGCGCTGGGTCTGCCGGTGCTCGGCGCCGCCGGCGCGGAGGCGGACGACGTGATCGGCACCCTGGCGGCGCTCTTCGCCGGTGTCGGCGCGGTGACGGTGGCGAGCGGGGACCGCGACTTCACCCAGCTCGTCGACGACGCCGCCGGGGTCGGGCTGCTCACCCCGGTGGGCCGGACCCCCGGGTGGCGGGAGATCCACGAGGCGCAGACCCGCGAGACGTACGGCGTCGGACCGGCCTCGTACGTGGAGCTGGCCAGCCTGCGAGGTGACAGCTCGGACGGCATCCCCGGCGTCCCCGGGATCGGTGACAGGACGGCCGCGCGGCTGCTGGACCGCTACGGCGACCTCGCGGGCGTCCGGCGGGCGGCAGCCGACGGGGCGGTCGAGAAGGGCGGCCTCACCGCACGCCAGGCCGAGGCGATCCGGGCCGGGGCGGACTATCTGGACATCGCCCCGCAGGTGATCAGGATCCGACGCGACCTGCCGCTCGGGGTCGGCCCCGACGACCTGCTGCTCCCCCGCGCGGTGGCGGACCGGGCCGGCTGGGACGGGTTGGTCGACACGTACGGCCTCGGCTCCCCCGCCACCCGCCTGCTGCAGGCCCTCGGCCTGTGAGACCGCCCGGTCGAGAAGTGTGGGACCGCCCCGTCGAGCAACCGTCGAAGAAGGACATGCCATGAGTCACCCCGCCGCCGGACCCGTCGCCATCACCCGGATCGCGACCCGCTACGCCAGGCCCGGACGCGAGCACGAGTACGAGGATCTGGTCCGGGAGATGTTCACCTTGATGCGGCAGAAGCCGGGCTTTCTCGGCGCCGACCTGATCCCGCCGGAGCGGTCCGGCGATCCCTACCATGTCGTCGTCCGCTACCACGACGACGCGGGCTTCGCGGCCTGGGACACCAGCCCGGAGCGGGCCGACGTCCTCGGCCGGATGCATGCCGTCGCCGAGGGCGAGCCCGTGCACCGCCGTCTCACCGGGCTCGAGGCCTGGTTCGAGCCGGCCGTGGTCCCGGCCTCGATGAACCCACCGAAGCACCGGATGGCCTTCGTGACCTGGGTGGGGATCTGGCCGACGGCGACCTTCTTCATCTGGCTGCTGAGCACGCTGCCGCTGCTGCCGGGCGGCCTCCCGCTGCTGGCGCCGGTGCCGTTCCTGGTCCGGACCGCCGTGATCACGATCTGCATCACCGCGGCCATGACCTACCTGGTGATGCCGCGCGTGCTGACACCGTTGTTCAAGGGTTGGCTGGTCGCGGGCGCCCGGAAGGCCGCCGCGAAGCAGCAGGGCGAGGCGCGGCCGGACGGTGGACAGGCCGACGGCGGGCCGACCGTCGGGCCCTAGGCCCTCGGACCGCATCAGGTCCTCGAGAGGGGCGGTCATCGAGCGGGCCGGGCGCCGTCGCTCGGTCCAGGAGTGGGACGGATGTCCGGGACCACCGGGTCGCAGCACCGGGAAGGGGACCCGTAGAAGCGGAGACGGTGGTGAGCTCCCGGGCGGAACCCGGAGCTCACCACCATCGACGGGGCTGGTCGAACCGGCTCAGGACACCTCTGCCGAGGCACCCCGTACCTGTCCGCCCGGACCCTCTTTCCGCCGATCTCCTTGCGGGGATCGCCCCCCGAGCACGCCAGACTCTACGGGCCCGGATCCCCGGTGAACAGCCTCAGGGGCGAAAACCCCCCGAACGGGGGGCATGGGGCGGTCCTCTGTCCGGTGCGATGACACCATCTGCCCGACGGGGATGCGGGCGACCACGGTCCACTGCCCGTCATCGGCACCGGCGTGGAAGAACCCGCCCAGCCGGATGGCCCGGGCCTCCATGTTCGACAGGCCGTGGTGCCCGCCCGGCCCCGGCGGGCCGTCGAGTGGTGATCCATCCGCGCCCATGGTGTTGGAGACCTCCATCGCCACCGCCTCCGCGGTGACCCGGACCTTCAGGCCCACCCGGGCCGACCGGGGTGAATGGCGCAGGATGTTCGTCGTGCACTCCTGGAGGATCCGGATGCACTCGATCTGGATCGAGGGTGACAGCTCCGGGGCCGCTGCCGCATCGTCGACGAGACTGACCCTGCGGCCACTGCTGCGCAGCACATCGACCAGATCCGACAGCTCCTTGTCGAGATCGATCGAGGTCGTGGTCCGGTCGAGCGGCAAACGGTTCTCCAGCACATCGACGATGTGGTGCATGGCCACGATGGCCTCATCCAGAGCCGTCCGCACGGCCGACAGGTCTGCCGCGAGGTCCGCGGTGGTCGTCGACGGTGCGGTCGCCTGACGCGCCGTGTCGGCCGCATCGGGCGCGGTCAGTCTCTGCACCTGGAGCGCCGCACGCGTGAGGGCGTGGCCGATCGAGTCGTGGATGTCCTGGGCCAGGAGCAGCAGCTCCTGTTCGTACGATTGCTGCTCCAGTTCCCGGACGCGCGCCAGCTGGTGGGCATGATGGTCGCGCTGGGAGAAGTATCGCCGGGCGAAGATCCCGACCGACGTCGCCAGGAAGACGACAACGAGCATGAGGGCGAGGAACTGGACCCTGTGCGCCGGGGCGAACACGAGGGCCGTGGCCGTCGTCCACGCCACCGCCCACCCCCAGGCGACCGCCAGCCACCTGCGGCTGCCCAGCGCGGTGAGCGTCAGCAGACCGGCCAGGACCAGCACCGGGATCCGCTCGTAGTCCGTCCAGTAGAAGCTCAGCGCGATGGACGGCACCGTGGACAGCAGGAACCATCCGGGTGCCCACACCGCGATGAGGAACGACGCGTACGCGAACACCCACAGGCTGATGACCTCGAGAGGTGACCTGCCGCTGAGGCCGCCGGCGGTGAAGAACACCAATCCGGTGTCGGCGATGAGGACCGCGGCGATCAGCGCGGTCATGATGATCTGGAGCTTCCGGTCGGCGCGGCGCAGCCCCCAGCCGGGCATCGGGCTCGTGTGCATGGTCTCCGATCAGGATCAGGTGCCGTCCAGGGACATCAGGTGCGGTCCAGGACATCAGGCGTCGACTGTGGACACAGCCACGGAAAGAGCTGGCACAGGTCCGGCGGGACCTCTCCCGGACCTGCGGTCGCCACCACCGATGGCGACCCGGATGCCCCTCCCGGTGGTGTCGGCGACACCACCGGCTGCCCGGCGGCCGGCCAGCCGATGTTCATCCACACGGCACAGCAGGCGACCACGACCAACTTCATGACTGCTTCCCCCCGGGTCAGATCATAAATGAGCCACAGAGCCGGCCCCGACGCTCCACGGCGGCTGGTGTCGGCGGATCCTGGGCCCGGTCGAGCTCCGGCCCGTCACCCGACGGCATTCTCGCACTGGTCAGCGCCGCCCGCTCGTCGGAACCGAGAGCGGTGCAGGACGGACCCTCACCGGGACGTGAGGGGGTGCGTGCGGCATCGGCACGCCGCGACCGGAACGCTAGGCTCGTCGGCATGGACAGCATTCTGGTCGTCGAGGACGAGGACGATCTGCGCGCCCTCATGGTCGACCTGGTCCACCGTGAGGTGCCGAGGGCCGAGGTCCGGGGTGCCGCGTCCGGTGAGGAGGCCGTCGCGGCCTGTGACGAGGAGACGTGGGACCTGGTGCTGATGGACATCAGGATGCCGGGCATCGGCGGGGTCGAGGCCACCAAGCGGATCGTGGCCCGTCACCCGGACGCCCGGGTGGTGATGATGACCAGCGTCAAGGACTCCCGCACCGTACGCCTCAGCGTCGCTGCCGGGGCGAAGGGCTACGTGGTCAAGGGACTGTCCGGACAGCTGGAGGCCGTGGTCCACCGGGCGCTCGGCGACGTCCCGGTGTCCTCGGAGGCACTCGACATGCTGATGGAGCATGCCCGTCGGACCACCTATCCGTTGACGCCCGGGTTCACCTCAGTGCCCGCGAGCGCGAGGTGTTCTGGCTGATGGCCGATGGCCTGAGCAACAAGCAGATCGCGCATCGGCTGGTCCTCAGCCCGAACACGGTCAAGGACCACATCGCCAGCATCCTGGTGAAGTGCCGGGTCTCCACCCGTGCCGCTGCCATCGTCGCCGCCCGGGAGAACGGGCTGATCGATCTCACCGAGCGGTCCCGCGGCCGCCGGGCCGGACAGCGATGACGGTCGCCGCCACTGCGCCGGTCGACACTGCCGCGGCAGGCTGGGTCGAGGGGCAGGCCGCCGGCGATACTGCCCCGGTGGCGGGGCCGAGGGTCAGGCCGCGCTCCGCGGGGTGAGCACGTAGATGGCGTTGGCCGCCATCAGGTTCGCCCAGCGGGCCGGGTAGTCGTGCTGCCGCCCGTCGGGGGTGGACAGCCGACGTTCCCAGACGTCCAGCCCGACCACGTCGAACAGATCCTCCAGGTCGGAGAGCGTGGACAGGTGGATGTTGGGTGTGTCGTACCAGGCGTGCGGCAGTTCCTTCGACATCGGCATCCGGCCGCGCATCAGCACCCAGCGGTGCCGCCAGTAGCCGAAGTTCGGCACCGACACGATGCACCGCGAGCCGATCCGGGCCATCTGTGAGAGCACCTCCCGCGGCTTGTAGGTGGCCTGCAGCACCCGGGACAGGATGACCACGTCGTACGACTTGTCGTCGAACTCGTCGAGCTGGTGGTCGATGTCGAGCTCGATCAGCGGGACCCCCTTGGCGATCGCGTCGACGACGGCGTCGGCGGCGATCTCGACCCCGGTGCCGGTGCAGCCGCGCCGGTCCATCAGGTAGCGCATCAGGCTGCCGTGGCCACAGCCGAGGTCGAGCACCCGGGAGCCGTCGGGCACGTAGCGGGTGACGACCGTCTGGTCGGGTCGCAGCGTCATCGTGTGTTCCCCTCGCCCGCCCGGTCCGGCACCGCCCGGTCCCGGACGGCCCGTTCGTACGCGACCCGCCGCAGGAACGCGGTGACGGTGCGGTGGTAGTCGTCGATGGTCAGCAGGAACGAGTCGTGGCCCCACGGGGAGCGGATCTCCCGGAAGCTCACCGGCACCCGTTGGCGCTCCAATTCGCGGACGATGGCGCGGGAATGGCTGGTGTCGAAGCGCCAGTCGGTGTCGAAGGAGAGCACCAGGCAGGGCGATCCGACGGCGGCCAGCGCCGCGGCCGCGTCCCCCTCGGCGAACGGGTCGAAGTAGTCCATCACCCGGGTCAGGTAGAGGTAGGACAGCGCGTCGAACCGGGACAGGAACACCCGGCCCTGGTGATCGAGGTAGCTCTCCACGGCGAAGTCCACCCCGAAGCCGCGTCGGGCGTCCTCGCCGAACTGGTAGCGCCGCCCGAACTTCTCCTCCATCCCGGCCTCGGACTGGTAGGTGATGTGGGCCATCATCCGGGCGATCGACAGTCCCGTGTCGGGGCTGGTGCCCGACTCGAGGTAGCGGCCGCCGGCGAAGCCGGGGTCACGCATGATCGACTCGCGCGCCACCGCGGAGAAGGCGATGTTCTGCGCGTTGAGCCGGCTCGAGGCGGCGATGATCACTGCGCTGTCGACCTGCTCGGGGAAGGACAGCGCCCACTGCAGGGCCTGCATGCCCCCCATCGAGCCGCCGACGACGGACAGCAGGTGGTCCACCCCGAGACGGTCCAGCAGGGCGCGGTGCACGGTGACGAAGTCGGCGATCTGCAGCAGGGGGAAGTCCAGACCGTACGGGCGCCCGGTCGTCGGATCGGTCGACGCGGGCCCGGTGGTGCCCTGGCATCCGCCCAGCAGATTGTCGGCGATGACGAAGTAGCGGTCGGTGTCGATCGGCTTGCCGGGGCCGATCATCGTGTCCCACCAGCCGGGCCGATGGTCGTCGTCCCGGTGCCGGCCGGCCGCGTGCGCGTCACCGGTGAGGGCATGGCAGATGAAGATGGCGTTGTCCCGTGAGGGACTGAGGGTGCCGTACGTCTCGTACGCGACGTCGACCTCGGGTACGACGGCACCGCTGGCCAGGACGAGGGGGTGGTCCCCCTCGAACAATCGGGCGGTGCGTTGCTCGACGATCCCCACCGAATCCTCGGCGGACGGGGGCAGGGAAGTCATGGTCGGTATTGTGTCACCTCCGTACGCAGCCGGGCCCGGCGTCCGCCTCCCGGAGCAGGGGGCGGGTCCGTCATCGGCGGCACCCTCGTCGGGCTCCTCGTCCCGCTGCTGCCGGTGGCGGGCACCCGGCGGCGCCTGCGCTCGTCGGCGCTCGCCGGCGGCGGAAATCACCGGCCGTGGCATGCACCCTCGACTACGATGAATGATCCCCGGTGGCACTGCGGCGACCGGGGTGATGCGAGGGAGATGGGCCATGTTCGACCACCCGCTACTGGCCTTCGGCGAGCGCTGCGCCCGGGCCGGCTTCGTCCCGATCGACCAGCGGCTCGAGCTGTGGGAGACGATCGGTGCCGAGGAACGCGCCTGCGCTCCCGAGCAGGAGCCGACCGAAGGCGTGCTGTCCGTCGACGGGGTGGGGCCGGGCCGCTGGGACGGTTGGCACGGGCGGATCGCGACGGTCACCGCCAGCCTGCCGGTCGCCCCGGAACGACTCGAGGACGAGCAGCAGGAACTCGTCCGCGAGATGTCCACCATCTTCGGGGATCCGCACGTGGTCATCGGGCAGCGTGACCGCGTCTACCGGTGGCCACTCGAGCACTGGACGGTCGAGGTGAGCGTCGACGGCGTCGAGCGCAACCGTCTCGAGCTCACCCTCACCGACATGGAGCTGCTGCCCCGCTGACCGGACAGCACCGTCGGCGGCCGCCCTGTCCCAGGTCCGGTCAGGGCGTCACGCCGCGCGCGGCGAGCCAGACCAGCGGGTCCCTGGCAGAGTACGGGGTCCTCAGGTCGGCGCCTCGGGGGTAGTACTCGAAGTGCAGATGCGGGCCGGACGCACGACCCGTCATGCCGACGTACCCGAGGACGTCACCGGCCTTCACCGACTGTCCGGGCTGCACCGTGGTCGCGAGCATGTGGGCGTAGAGCGTGTACCCGTCGCTGTGGGCGACGATCGCGTGCGTCCCGGCCCAGTCCCCCGCCACCGGCGCCACCACGACGCCGTCCGCCGCCGCCCGGATCGGGGTAGCGATCGACGCACCGAAGTCGACGCCGGTGTGGTACGTCGCCCAGATGCCGACCGCCCCGAACCTCGCACTGAGCAGATAGCTGCCTCGGGCGATCGGAGTCACCGTCCTGCCGGTGGCGCCGGACGTGCCCGCCGACCTGTTCAGCGCGGCCAGCACCGACGGCGGCCAGGAGCCGTCCGCCCGGGGCCGGACCAGGGTGCCGTCGGGCAGCCGGAACGCAGCGCTGTCGGTGGGCAGCTGCCCGGCCGCGAGCGCCGCTTGCTGGACCTTCAACAGCGCCGCGGCAGCCTCGGCCTGCTGCTGCTCATCGGCCAGTCGGGACTGCTCGGTACGGATCCGGGCGGCGGCCTTCGCCTGGTCACGGACCCGTCGGGCCTGCTCCTGGTCGGTGTTCGCATGGGTGGCCAGGTCGGCGCGGGCCTGCTGATCGGTGACCCGCTGCGCCGCGGACAGCTCGACCAGGGCCTGGTCGAAGGCAGGTGCCGCCGGCACGTTCGACACCTTGGCCGCCACCGCGGCGCCGGAGTCGAGGAACACCCCGTCCCCCGGACCGGAGCCCCGGGCACCCGGTCCGCCCGCGACCGAGTTCGCGACCGAGGACGTCGCGGTGCCGGAGTTGTCCGCTGACGTTCCACCGGACGGGGCGCTCGAGCCGCCGGCCGATGCGACGGTGGCCGCCGCCGGCGCTGACGGCCCGGGGGCCGATCCGACAGCATCGGACCGGGCCGATACGGGGGTGGTGGCCGGCACCGAGGAGATCGACGAGGTCGTGCTCGCTGCGGCGGGGGTGATGGTGGAACCGGTGTCGCCGCGCCCGGCGGGATCGAGATCGCCCGATGCGGCTGCCACGGCGACCAGTCGTCGCCCCTGCGTGGGGATGGGGACAAGAATGTCGGGGCCGGCACCGGCAGCGTTGTTCGCCTGTCGGGTGAGCCCCAGGCCTGCCGTCACGATCAGCCCGATCACTGCGATCGCCACCGCCAGCAGGACGTGGCGGCGCAACTCGGCCGCCGACAACCGCGTCGTCGGATCTGCCTCAGCCATACGGTTCCCCCTGAGCCGGCCCAGCCCCGGGCCGCATACGACCTCCGGCCGGGTACGGCCCTCAGCCTAGAGTGCGCCGGGGCTCATCGGCAGGGATTGAGGAGGAACTGTGGACACATCCGGCGGGTCAGTCCCCCGGACGCCGGATCGGCCCGGCGGCCGCCGGGATCCGTGCGGCAGCCGGGCCGGCCGGTGAGGGTCAGGCGGCATCCCGTGACGGGCGGCCGGCCGGATGCGTCTCGGCGGCGATGGCGCGGGCCACCTCGGCCGGCTCCTCGCGCGCCAGGGTGGTGCGGAGCCGGTCGTACGACACCTCCCAGTCGCGGACCGTACGACCGTAGCTGCGCAGGAAGACGGGGTCGGTGTGGGCGAGTCGCCACATGGTGCGGGCGTCGTCGCGGTCGGGATCCGACGGGTCGGGCCCGATGCGATCCAGCACCGCGGCGATCCGGGTCACCTCGCGGCAGGCCTCGCCGGTGACGGTCACCGTGTGACGCTGCACCAGCTGACGGCCACGGTTGGGCAACGAGGCGATCAGCACCGCCGCCGAGACCAGCACCGCCAGGGCGATCGGCACCACCACGGCACCGGACCGCACCAGTGCAGCGAGCAGACCGCCCAGCACGACGGCCGCGAGGACGCCGCGGACCACCCAGCGGGAGACCACGTCGATCATCCCGGAGCGGTCCTCGCGGAACAGCGTCACCTGGATGACGTCCCGCTTCCAGGCCGGCAGACCCGGCTCACAGATCGTGTAGGAGCGTTCGAGGCCGTCGTCGGCCTCGGCCCACCGGGCCCAGCCGAAGCGGGTCCGCTCGACGGCGGCATGCGGCCGCTCGGGCCGCTCCGGCCGCGTGTCGGCCTGGGACCTGAGGGCGGTGTCCATCCGCATCTCCTTGCCTGTGTCATACCGGGGAAGTTGCACGACATCCCCACTCTCACACCCGCTCGAGGACGAGTGCCCGCGACACGCCGTGGAGGTCTCAGGCAACGGTGAGGACCACCTTTCCCAGCCGATGTCCGGTGGTGACCAGCGCGAAGGCGTCGGCGATCCGCTCGAGCGGCAGCCGGTGACCGACGTACGGTGCCAGGGTGCCGTTCTCCAGGCCGGCGCCGATCGCCGAGAGGGCCTGGTGGGTCTGCTCCGGAGTGATGTTCCACAGGGCGACGCCGAGGACGGCCGCCTCGGTCCGCATCACCAGCCGCGGCGTGATCTCCACCGGCGTCCGCGCCCCCACGACCACCACCCGGCCGTCGCGGCCCAGCAGGCCCAGGTCGGCCTCGAGGTTGCTGCTGGCGGCCATCTCGACCACCACGTCGATCCCGTCGGGGGCGAGCTCGTGCAGCTCGGCGACGTGCTCCGGCGTGCTGTGGTCCACCGCCACGTGCGCCCCCTGGCGCGAGGCGAGTGCGAGCCCCTCGGTCGTCCCGGCGGTCGCGATCACCCGGGCGCCGTGGGCCCGGGCGAACTGGACGCAGGCCTGACCGACGCCCCCGCTGGCCCCGTGGATCAGCACCGTCTCCCCCGGCCGCAGGTCGGCCCGCTGGAACAGTGCCCGGTAGGCGGTCAGGTAGGGCACGCCGAGTGCCGCTCCCTCCGGGTAGTCCACGGCGTCCGGCAGCGGCCGGACCACCCGGGCATCCGCGACGTGGTACTGCGCGAAGGCGCCGTGGCCGCCGGCCGGGATGCCGGCCACGAAGACCCGGTCACCGACCGCGAGCCCGGACACCCCCTCGCCGAGCGCGTCCACATCGCCGGCCGAGTCGAACCCGGGCACCCAGGGCAACGGGTTGTGGAAGAACTCATAGCCACCCCGCACCATGTAGGTGTCGGCGGGGTTGAGTCCGGCCGCGCGCACCCGGACCCGCACCTGACCCGGCCCCGGCCGGGGCACCTCGGTGTCGACGTAGTGCAAGACCTCGGCGTCGCCGTGCTCGGTGATCTGGACAGCCTTCATGGACATCCCCTTCGTGGGCGGGGTCACGCCTCGGAACCCCGGTGGATCCGAGCCTAGTCCGTGGGTGGCCGCCGGTGACCGGCTCGCTCCGAGCTGTGGTCCACTGGGGCCATGACCCGCTCCGCCCGCATCGCCGTCCTGCGGAGGTCGGGGTCCTGGCTGGTCCTGCTCGTCCTCACCGCTGTGCTGCTGCTCGGCGCCCGGGCGGTGCGGATCCCCTCCCCCGAGATCCTGGCGGCGATGGTGGCCGGCACCGCCGTCGCCCTGACCGGACGGGGGCCGCGTCGGGTGCCGGGACCGCTCGCGGTCGGCTCCCAGGCGGTCATCGGCACCGCGCTGGGGGCGATGGTCACCGGTCAGGAGTTGCGGACCCTCGCCGAGGACTGGGCCGGGGTCCTGGCGGTCACGCTGCTGACCCTGGTGATCAGCTTCGGCTCCGGCTTCCTGCTGGCCCTGCATCCGGCCGTCGACCGGGTCACCGGCGTGTTGTCGATGGCCGCCGGTGGCGCCAGCGGACTGGTGGCGGTGGCCGGCGACCTGGGCGGCGACATCCGGATGGTCGGCACCCTGCAGTACACCCGGGTGCTGCTGATCACCGCCTCCACTCCTCCGGTCGCGGCGTACGTCTTCGGTGCGCCCGTGGCGGCAGTGCCTGCCGGCACCGTGACGGGAGCCGAGAGCACCCTGGTGGGGATCGGCTGTGTCGTGGTGGGGCTGGTGCTGGGGCGACTGGCCCGGGTGCCCGCCGGTGACCTGCTCGGGCCGATGATCGTCGCGGCGGCGGTCGGCATCTGGGGCGGGATCGCGGTCCCGGCGCTGCCCGGGCTCGTGGTCGCGGTGGCGTACGTGGTGATCGGCTGGACGGCCACCCTGGGCTTCACCCGCGAGGCGATGGGGACGGTCGTCCGAGTGCTGCCGCTCGCCCTGGGACTGGTGCTGGCGCTGATGGTGGTCAGTGCCCTGGCGGGGGTCTGGCTCGCCCGGCTGGCCGGGCTGACCGATCTGGACGGTTATCTCGCCACCACGCCGGGCGGGATGATGGCCGTGCTGGCCGTCGCCGCCGCGGCCGGCGGCAACGTCACCTTCATCACCGGGGTGCAGGCGATCCGGTTGTTCCTGATGCTGGCGCTCACCCCGCTGGTCACCGTCCGGTTGCGCCGGCGCTCCGTGACCCCGCCGCCCGGCGACTGAGGCCGGGGGCGTCGACCGAGGCGCCCACATCGGACCGAGGCCCCGACAGGGAAACCGGGCACCGAGGGGTCGCGTCCGGCCCGTTCCCCGCCCGGTTGTCGGCACGCCCGCCGGGCCCCGTCCACCGGCGCTGTCGGGATCGCACAACGGGCGTACGACACCCTTGTGGGGCCTTCACGGCGAACACACAGTCACGTCCGCGTATCGTTACCTACGCTGACGTAACCGACGCGAGCGTAACCGACACTGCCACCCGAGATCAGAGGTGCCCCTTGAGCCGAGCAACCGAGCAGATCCGTGCCGCCCGAGACCTGTTGCTGTCCTACCGCGGTCGTGTCGACGAAGCCAGTGCCGCCTTCGCCTGGCCCGACATCTCGGGCCCGTTCAACTGGGCGATCGACTGGTTCGACGCGATCGGCCGTGGCAACGACCGGATCGCCCTGTGGATCTGCCAGCTGGACGGCAGCGAGGCCACCTGGACCTATGACGACATCGTCCGCCGGTCGGACTCGGTGGCGGGCTGGCTGCGCGAGCGCGGCATCGGCAAGGGCGACGCCGTGATGCTGATGCTGGGCAACCAGATCGAGCTGTGGGAGGCGATGCTCGCGGTGATGAAGATCGGCGCGGTCGTCCTGCCGACCGCCGAGGCCGTCACCAGCGAGGATCTGGCCGACCGGATCGCCCGGGCCGACGTCCGTGCCGTCATCGCCAACGCGCCGGACACCGCCAAGTTCGACACTGTGCCGGGCGACTACGTCCGGATCACCACCGCCGCCGCCCATGACGGCTGGATCTCCTTCGCCGACTCGTACGCCCATCCCTCCCGGCCGCAGCCCGTCGTCACCGACGCCGACGATCCGGTACTGGAGTACTTCACCTCGGGCACCACCAAGGCGCCGAAGCTGGTCGGGCACACCCAGCTGTCCTACCCGGTGGGCCACCTGTCGACCACCTATTTCATCGGTGTGCGTCCCGGCGATGTCCACCTCAACATCAGCTCGCCCGGCTGGGGCAAGCATGCCTGGAGCAGCTTCTTCGCGCCGTGGATCGCCGAGGCGACGATCTTCGTCTTCAACTACCACCGCTTCGACGCCCACCAGCTGCTGGAGAACATGCGCCGGGTCGACGTCGCCACGTTCTGCGCCCCGCCGACCGTGTGGCGGATGATGATCCAGGCTGACCTGGGTGAGAAGCCCGCGTCGCTGCGCGAGGTGGTCGGGGCCGGCGAACCGCTCAATCCCGAGGTGATCAAGACCGTGCAGGACCGGTGGGGCCTGACGATCCGTGACGGGTACGGGCAGACCGAGACCACCGCGCAGATCGGCAACGTCCCCGGCGAACCGGTGAAGCCCGGCTCGATGGGCAAGCCGCTGCCCGGCGTGCCGATCGAGATCGTCGATCCGGAGACCGGCGAGCCCTCCGACATCGGGGAGATCTGCCTGCGGCTGGACCCGCGCCCGCTCAACCTGATGTACGGCTATGTCGGGATGCCCGAGCTCACCCAGCAGGTCGAGCACGGCGGCTACTACCACACCGGTGACCTCGTGACCCGGGACAAGGAGGGCTACATCACCTACGTCGGCCGTACCGACGACGTGTTCAAGGCCTCCGACTACAAGGTGTCCCCCTTCGAGCTGGAGAGTGTGCTGATGGAGCACCCGGCCGTCGCGGAGGCGGCTGTCGTACCGGCGCCCGATCCCACCCGGCTGGCGGTGCCGAAGGCGTACATCAGCCTGGCACCGGGCTTCGAGCACACCCGGGAGACGGCGCTGTCGATCCTGTCGTACGCCAAGGACCACCTCGCCCCCTACCTGCGGGTGCGGCGCCTGGAGTTCGACGAGCTGCCGAAGACGATCTCCGGCAAGATCCGCCGGGTCGCACTGCGTGGTCGTGAGCTGGCCGCCCATCGCGGCTCCGGCCACCCGGAGGCGGCGGGTCGCACCGAGTACCGCTACGAGGACTTCCCGGAGCTGCGCACCCGGCACTGACCGTCCGCGCGCCCGGCGGCGGGCCCCCGGCCGCGCCCGACGTGCGACATCAGTTCCGTCCCGGCGCCCGGCAACGGGACGGAGCGTACGGCAACAGGACAGCACGATCGCACAGCCGGACCGCACATGAAGCTCGACGCCTGAGCCGGACAGCACGCGCACACAGTCTCGACGGCATGGCAGGAGGGGCGGACCGCCAGGTCCGCCCCTCCTGCCATGCCGTCCGGGGCCCTGTCGGCCACCGGGCGGGGTTCAGTCCTCCCGACCGGGGGCGCGGACCCGTGAGGTGGTGATCAGGGTCGCTCCGGCGGCCAGGATGCCAAGGCCCAGCAGCCCGATGATCGCGGCCGGTCCACCGGTCCGCGGCAGTCGCGCGGCCAGTGCGGTCGCGGCGTTGTCCACAGCGTTGCCCGGGTGACCGGTGTGCTCCCCGGCGGTCCGTGCAGCGGCGGGGGCCGACGGGGCGGCCGATCGGGGGGCCCCGACGACGGGAGCTGCGGACGCCGACGGCGATCCGCTGGTGGCCAGGCCGGCCGGCCACACCGGGGTGGTCGTCGGTGTCGCCGAGGAAGCGGACGGGGTCGGCGTCGCGGAGGAAGCGGTCGCAGTCGCGCTCGCGGATGCACCGGCTCCGGGCAGCTTGTCGTCACGATCGAGGCCGGTGTCCTTGGCCGAGGCGACGTTCGGGTCGCCACCGGTCAGGGTGCCGCTCGCCGGCGTGGTCGCACCGGCGGGGATGGTGGTCGACCCCTCGGTGTAGCGGGTGTCCCCGCTGCCCGGGAAGCGGATGAGCACCTCGTAGTTGGGCACCTTGCTCCAGCCGGAGGGCAGGTCGAGGCCTGCGTTCAGGTGGCCCTGGGCGTCGGTCGTCACCGTCCCGAGGCTCGCCCCGGTGGTGTCCACCACCTGGAAGGCGGTGTTGGCGAGCGGCTTGCCGTTGGCATCGGTGACCGTGCCGCTGAAATACACCCGGCCGGTCTGTGGGTTGATCACCCAGATGACGCCGGTCACACCCGCGGGCTTGTCCGTCGAGGTGCTGCTCGCCGGCGCTGACGGGCCGGCCGACGCGGAGGGTGCCGGGGCGGACGGCTTGGCCGAGGTCACCGGGACGGACGGCTGGGCGGAGGTCGCCGGGGCCGGGGTCGTCGTCACAGCGCCGGGTGCGGAAGCAGTGGCCGTCGCGGAGGGCGAGGCGGTGGCCGTCACGCTCGGCTTGATGGTCACCGTGTCGCTCGGCTTCGCACTGGGCGCCGTGCTCGGTGCGTCGCTCGGCTTCACCGTCGGCGCCTCGCTCGGCTCGGCGGCGGGCGTCGGGTCGGTCGTCCGGTCAGCGACGGCGTCCGCGGTCGGGGCTGCTGCCGGGAGCTTGTCGTACTGGTAGAGGTCGTACTGCTTCATGATCCGGATCACGGAGTCCGCGTACTGCGGGTCGGTGGCATAGCCGCCGGCGGCGATGTCGCGGATGAATCGGTCCGGGTCATCGGTGTGGTCGAAGGCGGCCCGGTATCGGCTCAGCGAACTCAGCAACCGGCCGTAATCGGCGAAGGAATCGGCTGTCGTCGCATAGGTCCGGAATCCGTCGACGATCGTCGACGATGTTCCCGAGGCGCTGTATTCCTTCGTCTGCAGCGATACGCAGCCCTGCTGGAAGGGACTCTTCTGCGAGGTGCATTTGATGCCGAAATAGTTGTGGTAGGTCTTGGCCAGGGAGGAATCTCCCCAGCCCGACTCGAGGATCGACTGGGCGATGGCGACCGAGGCGGGAACCTTGAATTCGCGCTGGACGCCCTGGGCCGCGTCGACTGTCTGCTTGATGTACGTGGATGGAGCGACGGCCCTTGCGTACGGGGAGAAGATCGCTCCACCGAACACGAGAAGAACCGACGCCGCGGCGGTCAGGATTACTCGTAGTGTTCGTGCCACCCAGCCACCATCGGAGTGTTCATCCGTCGGCGGCAAGTATGAGCCTGAAGCTCAGGTTGAGAGAGGAATGCCTTCGGGAGGTATTCCGAGAACGGCCCTTCCGGACAGCGAACTGCTGCCCGGAAGGGCCGTCGGAGGGCGCTGGAGGCGTCAGTTGTCGGCACCGGGTGTGGTGGCCGCGATCCGGGCCTGCCAGGCCGCGGTGGCCCCGGTGTGCCCGGCGTACACGACCGAGCCCAGCATGCCGAGCGAGGCGACGATGACGAGCACGGCCGCCACCACTGATCGGGCACCACCGGACTGCTCACCGGTGCGGGGCCGCATGGCCCACAGCACCGCCACCAGGACCACGACCATGAAGAGGACCCCGATCACACCGGTCACGCCACCGATCTCGGCGTGCTGCACGATCATCTGGACCTGCGGGTCGGTGCTGGTGGTGGCCTGGTCCGGGAGGAGCCTGCCCGCGAGCTTCTCCCCGCTCTCCTTGGTGACGAGGGCACTGACTCCGGTCACCACGGCGAGCCCGACGAGCGGCCATGTCAGCACCCGACGCCAGCCGGGGCGTACGGCGTGGGCGATTGCGACGAGAGCTGCGAGTGGCCCGAGCACCACATAGGCATGGAGCACGAGGATGTGGACGGGGAGCCCGAAGATCACGTCAAACATGTCAGCAGCCTAGATCCGGCCCAGGGCCGCACAGGGAAGGGTGACCTCAGTCACCTGCCGGCTCCGGGGCGCGCCGACGCTGACCAACAGGGACGGATCCCCCGCCGTCACGGGGCGACGTCGGGGCCGCAGCACGCGGCGGCGCTGTCCTCGGCAGGACGTCCGAGGTGCCAGTCGGCGCGTTCCACATAGCGAGGCCGGCCGCGCTCGCCCGCTCCCGGTCGGGATTCCACCAGGACCATCCGGTCGGCCACCCAGGCCGGCCCGGAGGGCGCACCGGGCAGGGCCAGATGCTCGGAGAGATCGCGGGGCCGGTTGCTGCGGCCGAGGGTGAGGTGGGCCCGGAAGCCGGTCCGGTCCGGTCCGGCGCCGACCCGCTCGGCGGCCCGGCGGCAGGCCCTGGCGAGCGCACCGACCGTGGTGAGCGCGCCCGAGGGGCCGGTGTCGGGGTCGCCACGATCCTCGAGCCCGATCCAGGCGACCCGGGCGGCGGCCGGGCGTGGGAAGGCACCGGGATGTCCCCAGGTCAACGGCAGCGGCAGCGCGCGCTGCGCCACCTCGCCGAATCCGCTGAGCAGGCGGGGCCGGACGGCATCGGGCACGGCGGCCATGAAGACCAGGGTGACGTGCCAGGTGTCCGGCTCGGTCGTCCGCCACCCGGTCGGCAGCGGACCGTTCGCCGGGATCGACAGCCAACGGGCGAGCACCTCGGTCGCGGCGGGGGCCGGCACCAGGGCGAGGAACAGCCGGCGACCGGCCGGCCGGTCCCGGGTGGAGCTCACGGCGCCGGCCGATGTCAGGCGGGGAAGGCGGTGACGAGGGCGGCGATCGCATCCCCGACCCGGGTCGGGGACGCCCCCCGGACGACGATCGTGGTGCCGGAGCGCCCCTCGAGCATCGACGGGTAGGAACCGATGGCCACGTCGGAGAACTCCTCGGCCAGGATCCGCAGTTCTCCGGCGATGGAGCTCTCGGGACGCTGCACCCGGTAGTCCCGGACGGTGAGCGGCCGGCCCTGCGCCAGGCCGGGCAGCACCGCTGCGACCATGGCCCGGAAGATGATCGGCACGCCGGCCATCACGTGGACGTTGTCCACGGTGAAGCCGGGCGCGCCGGACAGGCCGTTGTCGATCAGGGTGGCGCCGGCCGGGATCCGGGCCATCCGCTGCTCCTCGGCCGTGTAGTTGATCCCCCTGGCCTGGCAGAATCCCCGGATCCGCCGCTCCGCCTCGGGGTCGATGACGATCGAGCGACCGAACGCGGCGGCGATGGCGTCCGCGGTGATGTCGTCGTGGGTCGGGCCGATCCCCCCTGAGGTGAAGACGTGGTCGTACGCCGCCCGCAGCGCCGTCACGGCCCCGACGATCGCCGCGTGGTCGTCGGGCACGACCCGCACCTCTCGAAGGTCGATCCCCCGGGCGCTCAGGACGCCGGCGAGGTGGTACATGTTCTCGTCGCGCGTACGTCCGGAGAGGATCTCATCGCCGATCACCAGGACGGCTGCGGTGGGGTTGGACACGACACGATCCTAGTCATACCGCCGTACGCGGCACCGGGGGGAGGGGGCGAGGACAACAGGCAGGCACGGCCCAGCGGAACCCGGACGTGGAGCCGGTCCGGGCTCACCTCGGCGGACGGTCCGTGCCGGACGGCAGGGGCTCCCCGGGGCAGGTCGCCAGCACCCGGGCCATGGCGTCGTGTTCGGCGGGGGTGATCCAGGCCCCGTACGTCGCCTTGACCGCGATCTGGCGGGCCACGTACGCACAGCGGCCGGGCCGGTACGGCGGAAGCCAGGTCGCGGCATCCCCGTCGCCCTTCTGCTGGTTGGCCGCCGAGCCGGTGGCCACCAGGTTGAGCGGGTCGTTCGCGAAGGCCGTCCGCTGCTCGGTCGACCAGCCCTGAGCACCCTTCTGCCAGGCGTCGGACAGGGCGACCACGTGGTCGATCTGCACTCCGCCGTCACCGCGGACGAACGGCAGCGCGGTGCCCGAGTAGCGGTCCTGCAGGGTGCCCGAGGCGACGACGCACCCGCGGGTGCCCGGCTTGTCGGTCACCTCGGTCGCATCGCGCCGCAGGATGTCGTTGCGGGTGTCGCAGCCGTTGTGGTCGGTGTCGACCCAGCCGTCGCCGAACAGCGAGCGCTGGTAGCCGGTCCGCGGCGCCCTGCCCCTCACGGCCAGACCGGCCAGCGCCGTGGCCGCCGATCCGCTCGGCGTGGTGCGGGAAGTACCAGCGGACCCGGTGCCGGAGGATCTGGTGTCGGGGGACGCGGCGTCCGCAGACCCGAGGACGGACGGGATCGTCGACGATGCCGGGACGGCCGTCGTGGCGGCCCCGGCGGATCGTCCGGCCGCAGGCGTTCCGGCTGCCCCGATCGGATCGGTCCCGACGGGGCCGCCTCCGCTCGCACCCGCGCAGCCGCCGAGCGCGACCAGCAGGGCGGTCATCATCGCGACCGCCCCGACCGTCGTCCGTCCCCTCCGCCCGGCCATCTGCTCCCCCGCCACCTCCTGGTGTCCTCCACGTCCCGCTGTCCTCACGTCTCTGGGACCCTACGCCGGGCCACCCCCTCGCCCGGCCCCATCCCGTCGTGGCGGTGTCAACGCCGTGGTTGCAGCCTCAACCACCTGTCGGGGGCGGCCGTGCCGCCCTACGATGAAGGCACGGCCGGGGATTCGGCCCCGGCTCCGGTAGGCGGGAGCAGAGATGTCTGAGCAACGGATCGTCGTGGTCGGTGCAGGGCTGGCCGGGGCGCACGTGGTGCAGGGGCTGCGGGCCGAGGGGTTCACCGGCCCGATCACCATGCTGGGCCAGGAGCCCGAGCTCCCCTACGACCGCACCAAACTGTCCAAGGAGTACCTGCAGGGCCGGCTGGACCGTGCCGGCATCCTGCTGCACGACGAGAGCTGGTACGCCGAGAACGGTGTCGGGCTGCGGCTGGGCGTGGTCGCCGCGTCGATCGACCGCGTCGCCCGTACGCTCCGGCTCGCCGACGGCGAGGAGCTGGCCTATGACCGGCTGGTCCTGGCCACCGGGGCGGACTCGCGGCGGATCCCGTTCCCCGGCGCCGACCTGCCCGGGGTGATGACGTTGCGCGACCTGCGCGAGTCCGACGCCCTCAAGGAACTGTTCGCCGGCGGGGGCCATCTGGGCGTCATCGGTGCCGGGTGGATCGGGCTGGAGGTCGCCGCCGCGGCGCGGCAGGCGGGGATGACCGTCACCGTCGTCGCCCCCAACGAACAGCCCCTCGACAACATTCTCGGGCCCCGGATCGGGGCCTACTTCGCCGACCTGCACGTCCGCAACGGGATCGACCTACGGATGGGAGTGGGGGCGAAGGGCATCCTCGAGCGCGACGGTTGCGCCGGTGGCATCGTCACCGACCACGGTGACATCGCGACCGACGCCGTCCTGGTGGCGGTCGGGGCGGTCCCCCGGGTCGCCCTCGCCCAGCAGGCCGGCCTCGAGGTGCACAACGGCGTGCTCACCGACGAGCGGATGGTCACCGCCGATCCGGCGATCCTGGCGGTCGGTGACATCGCGAACGCCTACAACACGCTGCTCGGCGAGCGGCTCCGGCGCGAGCACTGGGACAACGCACTGCGCCAGGGCGCCCTGGCGGCGCGGACCATCCTCGGCCTGGACGGCGCGTACGACTGGCAGCCGTACTTCTACACCGACCAGTTCGACCTCGGGATGGAGTACGTCGGCAACAACCTCGCCACCGACGAGCCGGTGGTGCGGGGGGCGCTCGAGTCCGGTGAGTTCATCGTGTTCTGGCAGCGCGACGGGGTGGTCACCGCCGCGATGAACGTGAACATCTGGGACGTCAACGACACGTTGCGTACGATCGTCGGACAGGCGGTCCCGGCCGAGCGGCTCACCGATCCGGCGGTGGACCTCAGCGCGCTGGCCGCGGGCTGAAGTGGCACATCGGACGGGTGGAGCGACCGCGCGATCAGCCGCGACGGTCGTGCCACCCGTGCCGCGGGTGGCGAGCATCGACGCCTTCCGGGGTGTCGCCGTACTGGTGATGGCGGTCGGCAACCTGGGCCTGGGGGTGCGCTGGGTGCCGACGGCCCTCAAGCACGCCACCGACATCGGCTTCACCATCGCCGACGTGGTGGCGCCCATGTTCATGCTGTCGATCGCCCTGGTGATCGGCACCCGGGTCGGGACCTGGCGGGCCCTCCCGGACCGGGCGCCGATCCGGGTACGGATGGCCCGGCGCGGCCTGATGCTGATGGGCATCGGTGCGGTGATCAGCGGCGGCCAGGCACTGACCGTCGGCGCGCCTGTCACCGGCGGCGGACTGTCCTGGGGCGTCCTGCAGGCGATCGGCGCGGCGACCCTGCTGCTGATCCCGGTGGTGCTGGCGCCGGCCTGGCTCCGGCTCTGCTGCGGAGTGGCGAGCCTGGTGGTCTACCAGGTGCTGCTCGATCGGTTCTTCCTGCAGGCGGTCCTGCAGATCTCCTTCGACAGCATCCTCGGCACCCTGTCCTGGGGCGGGTTCCTGATGATCGCCAGCGCCGTGGCGGAGGTCTGGCACCGTACGCAGGGACGGCTGCGCCGGACGACCCTGCTGGCAGTGACCGGGCTCGCCTGCGTCGGGCTGGCCCTCGGGCTGGCCGGCTGGATCCCGGTCTCCAAGAACCGCGCCTCGTTGACGTACATGGTGCTGGCGCTGGGCCTGTGCCTGCTGCTGTTCGGCCTGGTCTCGGCCGTCCTGGACGAGCATCCGGGACGCTGGGCGTGGCTGCAGAGCCCCGGACGCCACCCGTTGCCGCTGTACTTCGCCCATCTGCTCACGATGGCCTTCCTGACCCTGCCCGGCGCGGACGTCTGGTACGCGGGCGCCCCTGTTTGGCTGACCCTGCTCCAGGCAGCGGTGATGGTGGCGGTGCTGCTGACCGTCGCCGCCACCCTCGATCGCCACGGGTGGTCCCTGCGGCTGTGAATCCCGGCAGGTCCCTGCGCTCGGGCCCGGTCTGGTGCCGGCCCGGCACCTCCTCCGGAGCATCCCTCGATTGTCCCCCATCGTGCGCCGGCACCGTTCCGGACCGGCCCGGGGCAGGGCTAGGGTCGAGGCCGGAACGGCGGAGTGCGTCCTCAGCCGGCGCACAGCGACGCGCAAGACTGCGTACAAGGATCCGACGCAGGATCTCTGGGCCAGGGAAGACCTGACGGAAGGTCATGGACACATGGGTGAGACCCCTGCCGACGGTTCGGCGACCACGAAGGCCACCGCCCCTCGCCGACGCCGCCCTCGGCATCGGCGCACGATCATCATCGTCGTCTCCGCGGTGGTGGTGGCCGTCGTCGCCGTGACCGCAGTCGCCCTCGCCCTGCGTCCCCGCCGGGCCGCTCCGTCTGCCACCTCGGCGACCTACACCGTCGAGCGGTCCTCGTTGACCCGGACGGTGTCCGCCTCCGGGACCTTCGAGCCGGTGCAGCAGCTGTCGGTCAGCTTCCCGGCGTCAGGCACCGTCACCGACGTCAAGGTGTCGGTCGGTGACAGGGTGACCAGGGGCCAGGTGCTGGCGACCCAGGACTCGGCCGCCCTGGCGGCCGCCCTGCAGAGCGCCAGCGCCGCGGTGGACTCGGCACAGGCCCAGGTCAACGCCCTCACCTCCGCGGCGACGACGGCCCAGCGCACGGCCGCCCAGGCCGCCCTCGCCGCCGACCGGGCGAAGCTCAGCCAGGCGCAGGCGAACTACGACGGCACGACCCTCACCTCGCCGATCGCCGGCATCATCGCCACGGTCTCGGTCAGCAAGGGCGGGGTGGCGACCGGCACCGGCTCGTCCGCCGGCGCGGGTGGCTCCGCCGGGGCGGGATCGGGCGGCGCGCTCGCGGCTGCCGCCTCCGGCGGCTCGTCGTCGGGCACCTCCGGTGACTTCGTCGTGGTGGACACGTCCTCGTGGCGGGTCAACGCCTCTGTCGGCGCGGCCGACCTGCCCTCGCTGAAGGCCGGCCAGTCGGTCACGATGACCGCCCCCGACGGCCGTACGACCCTCAGCGGCTCGGTGCACAGTGTCAGCCAGGTCGCCGAGGCCACGTCGGCCTCGTCGGGTGGGGCCTCGGCGGCCACCTTCCCGGTGGTCGTCGACATCACCGACACAAAGGGGGCACAGCTCTTCATCGGCAGCACCACCACCGTGTCGATCGCCGCCGAGCAGCTCGACAACGTCCTCGCCGTCCCGTCGGTCGCCATCATCCAGTCCGGCGGCCACCCGGCCGTACGGGTCGAGGCCAACGGCACGACGACCGACCGGGCCGTGACGCTCGGGCCGGTGATCGGACAGCGGACGGTGGTCACCGAGGGCCTCAACCCCGGGGACACGATCCAGGTGCCGTCGTTCGGTGCCGCGCGCGGTGCCGGGAGCCCGTCGGCCGCAGCCTCCGGTCAGCGGGGCACGACCGGCGGCCCGTTCGGCCGGGGCGGTCGCTGATGTCGCCGATCCTGTCGCTGCGTGGCATCCGCAAGACCTACTCCAACGGCTCCATCTCCCTGGAGGCGTTGCGCGGCATCGACCTCGACGTCGAGGAGGGCGACTACGTCGCGATCATGGGTCCCTCCGGCAGCGGCAAGTCGACGCTGATGCACATCCTGGGTTGCCTCGACATCGCCACCTCGGGGCACTACGAGCTGGCCGGCCGCGACGTCAGCACCCTGTCCGAGGGCCAGCTGGCGGAGGTGCGCAACCGCTCCATCGGTTTCGTCTTCCAGCAGTTCAACCTGCTGCCCAGCATGACCGCCCAGCAGAACGTCGAGCTGCCGCTGGTCTACGCCGGCGTCGGGCGGGCCGAGCGGAGCGCCCGCGCCCGGGAGGTCCTCACCGCCGTCGGGCTGGCGGACCGGATGGCCCATCGGCCCGGAGAGCTGTCGGGCGGCCAGCAGCAGCGCGTCTCGATCGCCCGGGCGCTGGTCAACAATCCGGACATCCTGCTCGCCGACGAGCCCACCGGCAACCTCGACTCGGCCTCCACCGAGGACGTCCTCGACCTGCTCTCGGGCCTGCACGCCCGCGGTCGGACGATCATCCTGATCACCCATGAACACGACGTGGCGGTGCGGTCGGTGCACCAGTACTCGATCCGCGACGGCCTGCTCGGCCCGCTCGAGACGGGGACCCTCGGATGATGGAGTTCCGCGAGACGCTGCGGACCGCGGTGACCGCGATCCTCGGTCGCAAGCTGCGCTCGGCCCTGACCATGCTCGGCATCCTGATCGGCATTGCGGCGGTGATGCTCACCGTCGGCCTCGGGCAGGGCGCCCAGGCCCAGATCACCGGGCAGATCAACGCCCTCGGCTCCAACCTGCTGATCGTCACCCCCGGCAGCGCCACCAGCCTGACCGGCGTACGCGGCGGTGCCGGCAGCGCGACGACGCTGACCCTCGACGACGCCGCGATGCTGGCGGATCGTACGGTCGCCCCCGACATCGAGGCGGTGGCCCCGGTGGTCCAGACCTCGGCGTCGGTGGTGGCCGGCGACAACAACTGGACCACCCAGGTGATCGGGTCCACCCCGGACTGGACCACGGTGCGGGCCCGGACGGTCACCGAGGGCCGCTTCTTCACCGCCGACGAGAACGCCGCCCAGGCTCCGGTCGCGGTGATCGGGACGACCACGGCCACCAACCTGTTCGGGACCCGCTCGCCGGTCGGCCAGACGATCCAGGTGCACGGGGCGACGCTGACCGTCGTGGGCGTGCTCAACACGGCGGGCAGCTCGATCACCGGTGACCAGGATGACCAGGTGATCGTGCCGATCGCGACCTTCACCCAGCGGATCGAGGGCAGCACCGGACTCACGGTGTCGACCATCTTCATCTCGGCGGCCGGCCAGGACGCACTGTCGGCGGCCTACCAGGAGACGGACGCCGCTCTCAACACGGCGCACCGCACCACGCCCGACACCGCCGACTTCGCCGTGGCATCACAGCAGACACTGGTCAACACCGTGGCCACCACCACCCAGACCCTCACCGCCCTGCTCGGCAGCGTCGCGGCGATCTCGCTGCTGGTCGGCGGCATCGGCGTGATGAACATCATGCTCGTGTCGGTCACCGAGCGGACCCGGGAGATCGGCCTGCGCAAGGCCCTG
Source organism: Raineyella sp. (assembly GCF_034933565.1). Classification (NCBI taxonomy): domain Bacteria; kingdom Bacillati; phylum Actinomycetota; class Actinomycetes; order Propionibacteriales; family Propionibacteriaceae; genus Raineyella; species Raineyella sp. Next base: position 12,122 of record NZ_JAYFNG010000016.1, on the reverse strand, counting down.
GGGGCCACCCCGGCGGCCATCCGGCGCCAGTTCCTCACCGAGGCCAGCCTGCTCGGCCTGCTGGGTGGCCTCGCCGGGGTGCTCCTGGGCCTCGGCGGGGCCGCGGCCCTGTCCCGGGTGGTGAAGTTCCAGGTGACCCCGTCCTGGCCGGCCACCCTGGTGGCGTTGGTCGTCTCCCTGCTGATCGGGGTGATCGCCGGGGTCTACCCGGCCGCGCGGGCCGCCCGGCTCGCACCGATCGACGCGCTGCGGACCGAGTGAGGGGCGTACGGACATGAGCCCACGCAATCGTCGAGGAGGAAGCCCGATGAACCGACGCCGGACGGTGATCGCCGGGGCCGTGGCCGTGGTGGTGATCGGGGGCGCCGTGACGGCGTACGCGCTCAGCACCGCCGGGTCATCGGCCACCGACCGCTACCGCACCACCACCGCCACCCGGAGCGACCTGACCGCCACGGTGAGCCTCAGCGGCTCGCTGACCCACGTCGACTCGGTCACCGCGACGTTCCCGGCGGCCGGGACCGTCACCTCGGTGCAGGTGCACGCCGGTCAGCAGGTGAAGGCCGGCGACCTCCTCGCCACGATGGACACCACCCCGCTGCGGGCTGCGCTCCTGGAGGCCCAGTCGCAGGTGGCAGCCGCCCAGTTGGCGATCGAGCAGGACCGGGCCGCGATCAACGGCACCTCGACGTCCTCCGCGCCGACCGGTGGTCAGGCCGCTGCCTCGAGCCAGGCCCTCGCCTCGGGTCAGGCCGCCCAGGCGTCCGCCGCGGCAGCGGCGGGCCAGGCACGGACCAGCGGCTCGGGCACCGGCACCGGCTCGGGCGGCACGCCCGGTGTCGGCACCGGTGCGGCGGGGAAGACCTCTGCCTCCCAGGCCGAGATCGACAAGGCCCTTGCCGCGGTGACCGAGGCCCAGAAGGGCGTGGACGGCTCCTGCCAGGGCTTGCTGTCAGGTCTTGGCCAGGCGAGTGTCACCCCGTCCGGTCAGCGGACCGCCACGACGGTGGCCGACCTCCCCTCGCGGCCCGCGACCCCCAGTATCTCGGCGTCTGCGTCCCCCAGCGCCACCCCCAGCCCGACGACGACGGCGCTGGACCCGAAGGCGCTCAGCGCCTGCATGGGTGCTCTGCAGAACCTCAGCGCCGCCCAGCACCGGGCCGCGACGGTCCTCGACGCGGCCGCCACCTCCCTGGCCCAGCAGACGAGCCAACGGCCGACGACGCCCCAGCCCCCGACCGGCCCGGCGACCTCCACCGCTCCGTACACCGGCACCGCCCCGAAGCCCGGCACCACCGGGAGGACCAGCACCACGATCCCCCCGGCTGGCCAGTCGGGCCAGGGCGGCACCTCGTCGCCCCAGGCGAAACTGCTCGCTGACCAGGGCACTCTGGCGGTCGCCCAGCAACAGCAGACCCAGGCCCAGAACAACCTTGACGGTGCCACCCTCACCGCCCCCATCAGCGGGGTGGTCGGCGCCGTCGACGTCTCGGCAGGTAATCGCACCACGCCGACCAAGGGCATCGTCATCATCGGGCCGGGGGCGGCGCAGGTGGACGCCACCGCCTCTCTCGTCGACCTGCAGCAGGTGGCGGTCGGCGACCGGGTCCAGGTGCGGACGGTCGGCTCCGCCGCCGCCCTGGACGGCACCCTGACCGCCGTCGGCGCGCTGCCCTCGAGCGGGGCCGGGACCGACGCGCCGGCCTATCCGGTCGTGGTCACCGTGCCCAGCGGCGCCGGGGGGCTGCCCGAGGGGGCGCCGTCCACCGCTTCCATCGAGACCACGTCGCTGAAGAACGCCTTGGTCATCCCGGCCTCGGCGCTCACCACGACCGCGACCGGGGCGACCCAGGTGACGACGCTCGGCGACAGCGGCACCCGTACCGTCGACGTGTCCGTCGGGGCCCGTGGCCAGGGCCGGGTCCAGATCCTCAGCGGGATCAGCGGCACCGACGTCGTCGTCCTCGCGGACCGTACGGCCCCGCTGCCGAACACCAGCCTTACCAATGCCCGGATCGCGTTCCGGCCGAGCAGCGGGAACGGCGGCGCGGACAGCGCCCCGGCGCCGTCCGGTGCGGCCAGCCCGCGGTGACCGACCACCGGCCCGGCGGTGCCGGGTTCCGGGGATCTGCCGGATGCCGGGAACTCAGGGGATCCGGTCCAGCGGCCAGCGCTCCCCTGCCCCACTGTCGATCAGGGCCGCCCGGACGACGGTGACGGTGAGCGGTAGGGCGTCCGACACGGCCCGGGCGACGAGGGGCAGCTGGGCCTCCTTGGCGCGGGTCGCCAGCGATACATGGGGCACCCAGGACCCGCGGATGTAGTGCCGGTGCAGGTCCGCCCCGGCGCCCGCGACCGCTGCGGTGACGAGTTCCTGGCGCCGCGCGACCTCGGCGGTGACCGAGGCGGCGAGCGCCGCCCGGCCGCGGGAGAACGCGAGCATGCCGTGGAACTCGAGCGGGAACGGCCCGCCGTCCGGGAGCGCCGCGACCCGCTCCAGCACCGTCTCCAGTTCCCATCGCACCGCCACGGCGTACGACAGGTGCGGCAGGTGGCGGCGATGGGTGTGGGTGAGTAGGGTCGGCACGCCCTCCCTCTCCAGCCGGGCCCAGATCTCCCGGACCGCACGGTCCCCCTCCGGATCGAAGAGCAGGCACACCGCGAGGGACATGGCCCCATCATCCACCGCCCGACCGATCGCAGGGGAAACTACCGGTATGACGACACCCGCTGAGGACTCTCCGGGTCGGCACCGGCTGTCCCCGCTCGCCCCACGCGACACCGAGGAACGTCACCGGGTCGCCTCACCCCTGGAGTTGCTGTTCGACCTGACCTTCGCCGTCGCGTTCGGGCTGAGCGGCGAACAGTTCGCGCACTACCTGGCCGAGGGTCACCTCACCACCGCGCTGATCGGCTTCGGCTTCGCCGGCTTCGGGATCGTCTGGGCCTGGATCAACTACTCCTGGTTCGCCTCCGCGTACGACAACGACGACTGGGGACTCCGGTTGATGTCGATGGCGATCATGGTCGGCGTGGTGGTGCTCGCGCTCGGGATCCCACCGATGTACCACTCGCTCGAGTCCCCTCACTTCGACAACCGGACCATCATCCTGGGGTACGTCGTCATGCGTCTCGCCCTGCTGGTCGGCTGGGCCCGGGCCTGGCGGGCGGATGTCCCCCGCCGGGGCGCGATCGGCCTCTACCTCGGGTCGATCATCGCCGCCCAGGCGGCGTGGGTGGCGGTCGCGCTGCTGCCGCTGACCGTCACGCAGACGCTGGGGATCGCCGTCGTGCTGGTGCTCGTCGAGGTGCTCGGCCCGTTCCTCGCGGAGCGCCGCGCCGGCACGCCATGGCACGCTCACCACATCGCCGAGCGGTACAGCCTGCTGGTGATCATCACCCTCGGCGAGGGCGTCATCGGCACCGTCGCCGCCCTGACGGCGACGATCGGGGAGGGCCACTGGACGTTGGCGGGGGTGCTGGTCGTGGTGGCCGGGATCGGGCTCACCTTCGGGCTCTGGTGGGTGTATTTCACCACCACGGTCGCCGAGGTGCTGCACCACTATCGGGGCCGCTCGTTCCTGTTCGGGTACCTGCACATGCCCCTGTTCTGGGCGGTCGCGGCCACCGGGTCAGGGCTGCACGTCGCCGGGCTGTGGATCGCCGGTGAGTCAGATCTGGCGCTGCCCGGCGTCGTCGCCACCGTGGCGGTGCCCGTGTTGGCGTACATCTGCCTGGTGTACGCGATCTACTCCGTCATGCACCGCGGCGGTGCGGGCGGTCATGTGGCCTTTCATGTGTCCGTGTTCGCGCTCACCGTGGCGATCATCGCGGCGTCGGTGGGCCTGGCGTACGGCGGGGTCCCGCTGGGCTGGTGCCTCGTCGTCGTCATGCTCGGGCCGCTGGTGACGGTGGTGGCGTACGAGGCGCGGGGCTACCGGCACATCCGGGCCGATCGGACGGTGCTGCTGGAGCGGGCGGCCCGGCGCGAGGGGTAGGCGCGGCTCGTTCCTCCTGCGCGGCCGCAGCCCCGGGTGGGATCGCGGCCGCGGTGGGCCCGTGGGCCTGGTGAGATTCGTTCGTCAGGCGATCACCAATTCCTTCGGGACCGCCGCGAGGGCCTGGGAGACCGGGCAGTTGTCCCGGGCCCACTCGGCCTGCGCGGCGAAGTCGTCGGCACTGAGGCCGGGGACGTCACCGTGCACGGTGATGGTGATGCCGGTGACGCCGGTGCCGGGCACGAAGGTGACCGCGGCCCGGGTGTCGATGGTGGAGGGGTCGTGACCGTCCTGGGCCAGCGCGTTGCTGAGCGCCATGCTGTAACAGGTCGCCAGCGCGGCAGCCAGCAGTTCCTCGGGGTTGGTGGTGCCCTTGCCGGCCTCTGCTCGCCGGGCCCAGGTCACGTCGAACGCGGCGACGCCGGAGGTCACCAGCTCCGTACGTCCCTTGCCGTCGAAGAGATTGCCCTCCCAATGGGTGCCGGCCGTGCTGACAGTGGAGTTCGCCATGGGATGCTCCTTGGTGTCGGAGGTGCCTGTTAGGTAACCCTAACCCAGCACAGGGTTCTGAGCAGGGGTTCATGGAATCGCACCTCGGCGAATCCACAGCTCGGGGATCCGGACCTCGGGGCGCCGTGCCGTGGGGATCCACACCTTGGGCCTCAGCGGGAAGGGCACCCCTCGAGGGCCCCGAGCCGGCGCATTTCGCTGTCCCCTCGAGGCACGCCGGTCGATACTGAGGATGTCGCGAGGAGGTGCGTCATGAAGGTCCCCCAGGCCAGTCTGAGCCGTACAGTGCGGGTCACCAGCCCTGAGTTCACCGACGGCGGCCCGATCCCGTTGCGGTTCACCTGTCAGGGGCAGGGTCTCTCCCCTGCGTTCGCCTGGTCCGGGGTGCCCCCGCAGGCCACCTCGCTGGCGGTGGTCGTCAGTGATCCCGACGCCCCGCACGGCACGTTCGTGCACTGGCTGGTCACCGGGTTGCCCGCCCGCGACGGCGGCTTCCGGGAGGGCAGTGCCCCGCCGGGGGCGCGCGAGATGCCCAACAGTGCCCGGACGCCCGGGTGGTTCGCGCCCTGCCCGCCGAGCGGCACCCACCGGTACGTCTTCGCGGTGTACGTGCTCGATGTCCCGGTCCGCGGGGCCTCCAGCCAGCATGTGCTCGACGAGATCGGCGAGCACACCGTGGCGTGGGGCAGTGTCACCGGCCTCGTCCGGGCCCGCTGATGGCGGTGGATCTGCCCGGGCGGCGGCTCCGGACCGGGCGCTGACCGTGCTGCGCCATCATGGGGTCATGGAGGACATCCTGTTGCTGATCGACGGCACGTGCGGGTTCTGCCGCACCTGGGCGGACCGGATCGCCCGCGTGCTCGCCGCCGGGGAGGCCGGCCGGGTGCGGATCGTCCCGAGCCAGGACGTGGATGTGGCCCGCTGGGGGCTGTCGCGTGAGCAGGTCGCCCGTGAGGTCGTCCTGGTGCTGCCCGACGGACGCTCGTACGGCGGCGCCACGGCCTTCCTGGCGTGGGCACGCCTGGGCCCGGCGCCGCTGAAGCTGCTCGGCGCGCTGCCGCCGGCGCGTGCGGTCCTGACCGTTCTCTACCGGCTGATCGCGGCCAACCGCTACCGGTTGCCGGGCAGCACCCGCGCCTGCGTCCGGCCCACCACCGGCCGCCGCGGCCGCTGAGTCCGCGACCGGGGTCCCTCGGACCGCCTCGACCAACATCGGTCCCTCAGACCGCCTCGACCAACATCGCCGTGCCCTGGCCGCCGCCGATGGCGATCCCCGCCAGGCCGTACCGGGCCCCGGTCGTGTTGTGCCGGACGAGCTGGGTGAACAGCCGGGTGAGCTGGACCGCGCCGGTCGCCGCCCACGGGTGCCCGAGGGCGATCGCCCCGCCCTGGGGGCAGTTACGTTCCTCGTCGATGCCCAGCGCATCCAGGCAGGCGAGCACCTGGCCGGCGAACGCCTCGTTGAAGTCGACGACGTCCACCCGGTCGAGGTCGAGACCGGTCCGGTCCACCAGCCGACGGACCGCGGGGACGATGCCCCAGCCCGGGCGGTCCGGGGCACAGCCGACCGTCACCACGTCGACGACCCGCAACCCGTGCAGCCCGCGTCGTGCCGCGGTCGTGCCGTCGCACAGCAGCACCGCGGCCGCCCCGTCGTTGATCCCGCAGCTGTTCGCCGCCGTCGCCGTCCCGTCAGGGGTGAACGCCGGCCGGAAGCGGGCCAGCCGCCGGGCGGTGAACCCGGCCCGGGGCCGCTCGTCGTGGTCCAGCCCTGCCACCGCCAGCATCTCCTCGGCGAAGATCCCTGCAGCGGCGGCCGTCACCGCCCGCTGATGGGAGCGGGCGGCGTACGTGTCCTGGCGTTCCCGGTCGATGGCGTGCTCGGCCGCGAGGAGGTCGGCCGCCACACCCATCTCGGGATCACCGTGGGCCCGGTCGGTGAACGGGGCCCGGAGGTACTGCTCCGGCGTCTCGCCCGGGCCTGTCGGCGGCCAGAACGTGAGCGGTTGGGTGCTCGCGGACTGGGTGCCGCCGGCCAGCTGGAACCCTTCGCGCACCCCGGCGAGCAGGGCGACGCTGTACTCGATCGCGGCCATCCCGGACCCGCACTGGCGGTCCACGGTGATCGCGGGGGTGGCCTCGTCGAGGCCCGCCTGCAGGGCGGCCACCCGGGCCGGATTGCCGCCCGGTCCGCGGATGTTGCCGAGCACCACCTCGTCGATCGGGGCGTCGCTCCGGCCGGCCAGCGTGGCCAGCAGCGGTGCGATCAGCGCGGTCGCGTCCACGCCGCGCAGGGCACCGCCCTGGGTGCCGATCGGCGTCCGCAGCGCGTCCACGATCACCGGGCGCTCGTCGCGACGCGTCATGCCGCCTCCCCCGCCCGGTCGGTCCCGTCCGGTGCTCCCCCGCGGTGTCGTCGCCGGTCCGCCGCCACGATGTCGGCGACCAGCCGGGCACGGTCGATCTTGCCGGCCGGAGTGAGCGGGAGGTCGTCGAGGGCCAGCCACCGCCGCGGGCGTCGGGCCCCGGCCAGGTGCGTACGCCCCCAGTGCCGCGCCGCCTCGAGATCGGCCGCGCCGCTGACGCAGCAGACCAGCTCACCGAGGCGTTCGTCGGGCACCGCGAGGACGACCAGCCGACCGTGACACTGCGCCTGCAGCTCCGCCTCGAGCGGGGCCAACAGCACCGTCGCCCCGGCGGTGGTGGCGGCCCCTGGCCGGCCCAGCACGTCGATCCGGTCACCGTCGAGGCGGGCCAGGTCGTGCACGGTGGCGAAGCCGCGCTCGTCGGTGTCGGTGCGGGACAACCAGGGCGAACGGACCCACAGGGTGCCGTCGCGGACCTCGGCCGTCACCCGGTCGAACAGCCGCAGGTCGGCCCCGTCGTGTCCCCAGGCGATCAGGGACAGCTCGGCCGCCCCGTAGTAGTGGTCGACCAGCAGGCCGGCGGCCTCGGCGCGTCGCCGCAGCGCCGGCGGCAGGACGTCCCCCGCGACCAGCACGTGCAGCCCCGGCCCGGGATCCGCGTCGAGGACCGTACGGAGCTGGGCGGGGGTCAGCTGCGCGTGACTGCAGCCGGCCGGATCGGTGCTCCACGACGCCCGCACGTACGTCGCCAGGCAGGCGGCGAACAGGTTCATCGTGGCGGTGAGCGGTCCGGGGATCCAGATCCGGCCGGCGGCCGTGAGCCCGAGCCGCCGGGCGCAGGCCTCGAAGCTGTCCACCCACGAGGCGGTGCTGCGGACGATCACCCGCGGGGTGCCCGAGCTGGTGCCGGAGGTGGAGAGCGCGACGTCGAGGCCGCCGCGGTGGGCCGCCCAGAAGGCGGTCACCGGGTCGGGCCGCTCGAGCACCGCGACGGCCCCGTGGTCGCCGCAGGCGTACGCAGGGCTGGGCACAGCGGTCATGGCGGCTCCCGGGAGAACTGGTGCGGACCCTCAGTATATGAACACCGTTCAGGCCGGCTTGGCACCGACGAGTTGGATGAGGTTGCCGCAGGTGTCGGCGAAGACTGCGATGATCGTGCCCGATCGCCTGTCGTGTCGATCCGGCAGCACTCGGCCGACGTCAGACCAGCCGGGCGAGCTGCTCGGCCAGCAGGCCGACCGCGATCACGGTCATCGCGATCCCCGAGATCCGGCTGACCGCACGGGCCGCCGCGGGACGGGTCCGCAGCACAGCGCGCGACCCCGAGCCCACTCCCAGGTAGACGATAGCGCTCGACAGGATGTGCAGGCCCCCCAGGACGGCCACCTGGAGCGCCACCGGCCAGGCGCCGTGCGGGTCGGTGAACTGTGGCAGCAGGGCCAGGAACAGCAACAGCGCCTTCGGATTGAGGCCGCTGGTCGCCGCACCGCGACCGAGCTGGTCCAGCCAGGACCCGGTGGACCCGGTCGGTCCGGCGGCCTGTTGCGGGGTCGGTGGGTGGCGGATCGTGGAGACGCCCAGCCAGGCGAGGTAGCCGGCGCCGGCGAGGGTGAGCACGCCGAGGGCCCCCGGGGTGCTGGCCAGCAGGGCGGCCGCCCCGCCGGCCACGACGAGTGTGATCAGCAGGTACCCGGAGAGCAGCCCGCCGACGGCGGGGATGACCGACCGGTAGCGCAGCCCGGCACTGATCGCGTACGCCCAGTCGGCGCCCGGGGTGAGCACCAACAGGAAGGACACCACCCAGAACGCTGCCAGAGACCCCATCGCCATGCCGCGTCACCCTTCCTGTCGTCGCCGGGACGACGCCGGCGTCCCGATGCCGGGAACGATAGAAGAAATCCGTTGACAAGTGCTTCCCTCTTCTCCCTCCATCAGACCCTTCGATGGGAAAGAATCTGGCCATGGACGCCCTTGACCGCGAGATCCTTGCTCAGCTTCAGTCCGACGGTCGACTCACCCTCACCGAACTGGCCGAACGGGTCGGCCTGAGCGTGTCCCCGTGCCATCGTCGACTGCGGGCACTGGAGCAGGAGGGGATCATCATCGGCTACCGGGCCCAGCTCGACCCGGCGAAGGTCGGACTGGCCTTCGAGGCCCTGGTGTTCGTGACGATGGACAAGACGAGCGCCGAGATGGTGGCCGCGTTCGAGGCCGCCGTCGCCGCGGTGCCCCACGTCATCCGGGCGGAGCGGCTGTTCGGTTCACCGGACTATCTGCTGCGCGTCATCGCGGCCGACCTGGCGGCCTATCAGCAGCTCTGGGACACCCACCTGGCGACGTTGCCGGGGGTCCAGCGGGTGGCGTCCACCATCGTGATGAAGAGCATCGTGCACGACCGGGGACTGCCTCTGCAGGGATGACCGCTCGCTCTGCGGGGATGACCGGAGGTGCAGTCGCTCGGGCCACCTCCCCGCAGGATGACCCTCGCCCTGCGGGGATGACCCTCGCCCTGCGGGGATGACTGCTCGGGGGCCACTAGGGTGGTCCGGCGCGCAGGGGCGTCGACAGCGAGGAGGATCGGGATGGACGTACGGGACGCGGTCGAGGCGGACGTCGAGGCGATCACGGCCATCTACAACCATGCCGTGGCCGACACGACGGCGATCTGGAACGACACCCTCGTCGACGCCGCGAACCGCACCGCCTGGCTGGCCGACCACCACCGGCACGGCCAGCCGGTCCTGGTCGCGGTGTCCGGGACCGGCGACGTGCTCGGCTACGCCACGTACGGCTCCTTCCGCGCCTTCGAGGGCTATCGGCACACCGTCGAGCACTCCGTCTACGTCCGTGCCGACCAGCAGGGCCGTGGCATCGGGTCCGTGCTGATGGGTGAGCTGGTGGAGCGGGCCCGGCAGGCCGGTGTGCACGTGATGGTGGCGGCGATCGAGGCCGGCAACGTCGGCTCGATCCGGCTGCACGAGAAGCTCGGCTTCACATCGGCCGGCGTGCTGCACCAGGTCGGCCGGAAGTACGGCCGCTGGCTCGACCTCGCCCTCCTCGAGCTCGTCCTCGACACCGACGCCGACGCGCCAATGGGTCCCGGTCGCTGATCCGGGCCCGGACATGGCCGGTACCGTCGGTGCCGACGACCCGGAATGTCCGCATGGTGAGCGTCCGGGAACGTGAGATCGGCGACACCGGTCCTGGCGTGGCGCGGGTCACTGACCCTCCGCACCGGACCCGCTCGGGTCGCTAGCACAACGTCACCTGTCCGACAGCGGGGGTCGGTGACATCGGCGTGGCGCCATCGTGAACAATCAGTGGTGTGAATCTTGAGTTGGCGATCCTCGTGCTGGTCGTCGTAACGGCCATCGGCTTCGATTTCACGAACGGTTTCCACGACACCGGCAACGCGATGGCGACCTCGATCGCCACCGGCGCCCTCCAGCCCAGGACAGCGGTACTGCTGTCGGCCGTGCTCAACCTCGTCGGTGCCTTCCTCTCGGTCCAGGTGGCCCTCACCGTGACGAACGCCGTGGTGAAGATCCAGGACAAGAGCGGCATGCCGAAGGCGCAGTTCCTCGCCGACAACGGACATCTGCTGCTGCTGATCGTGTTCTGCGGGCTGATCGGCGGCATCTTCTGGAACCTGCTCACCTGGCTGCTGGGACTGCCGTCCAGCTCGTCGCACGCGCTGTTCGGCGGGCTGGTCGGCTCGACGATCGCCGCGCTGGGCTTCGGTGGCGTCAACTGGGCCGGTGACGGCACCAAGCTCGACGGCATCCTCGGGAAGGTGGTGCTGCCCGCGCTGGCCTCCCCCGTCGTGGCCGCCATCGTGTCGATGATCGGGACCTGGATCGTCTACCGCGTCACCGAGGGAGTCGCCGATCGCTATCGGGAGACCGGGTTCCGCTGGGGCCAGATCGGCACCGCCTCCCTCGTCTCGCTGGCCCACGGCACCAACGACGCACAGAAGACGATGGGCGTGATCACCCTGGCCCTGATCGGCTACGGCTCCTGGCACCACACGACGAGCATCCCGCTGTGGGTCAAGGTGGTGTGCGCCGGGGCCATCGCGCTCGGCACCTACACCGGCGGGTGGCGGATCATCCGCACCCTCGGCAAGGGCCTGGTCGAGATCGACTCCCCGCAGGGGATGGCCGCCGAGGCCTCCTCGGCCGCCGTCATCCTGGCCTCGTCCCACCTGGGCTTCGCCCTGTCGACCACCCACGTCGCCACCGGGTCGATCCTCGGCACCGGACTGGGCCGGCGCGGCGCCGAGGTCCGCTGGGGCGTGGCGCTGCGGATGGTGGTGGCCTGGCTGGTCACCCTGCCGGCGGCGGCCCTGGTCGGGGCCGCGATGTACGGCATCGCCAACGGCCTGTCCGGTGTGGCGGGCGGCTGGCTGGGCCCCTTCGTGGTCTTCGCGATGCTGCTGGCCATGGCGGGCTACCTGGTGGCACGCTCGCGTCGTACGCCGATCGGCGCCCACAACGTCAATGATGATTGGGACACCGGCCTCGGGCCGACCCCCGCCCCCTCGACGTCCGCCTAGGAGGACCGATGTTGCAGCTGTTCCTCGCGGCCACCGCCCAAGTGCTGGTCGTGTCCATCATCGTCGGCGCCGGACTGCCGGGCGTCTTCGCCCTGGGGGTCCGGTGGATGGCGGCGGGTGCCGGTGGCGACGCGGAAACGAGCCACGCCGCGGCCAGGCCGGCCTGCACCGCACTGGCCGTGCTCTGCTTCGCGCTCGTGCTGGCGGTGATCGCGGCCGGACTGGCGATCCTGATCTCGTCCGGCCTCGGCTACACGGTCTCCTTCGACCACGTGCTGCCGACCTTCATGAAGAAGGGATGACACCGATGCCCGACAACGTCTTCCTGCGGGTCATCCAGTGGCTGCGGGCCGGTTACCCGCAGGGCATCCCGGAGAACGACTACATCGCCCTGTTCAGCATCCTGCACCGCACGCTGACCCGGGAGGAGATCGAGACCGTCGCCCGGCGGGTCGCCGAGCGACGGCACCACGGCCAGCCGGTGTCGGAGGAGGAGGTCGCCGAGATGATCCGGCGTACGGTCCAGGAGGAGCCCACCCCCCAGGACATCCGCCGGGTCTCCGCGCACCTCGCCGCCGGCGGCTGGCCGCTGGCCGGGCCACCGGCCCCCTGACGGCACAGCCCTGACCCACACCTCCGGTACCTGCTCCTCGGTACTACAGCACCCACAGCTCCGGTACCCAAAGCCGCGGA
>NZ_JAYFNG010000015.1:0-62783 GCF_034933565.1 Raineyella sp. | reverse complement strand
CGGGGGCCGGGGGCCACGTCAGGTCAGCCACCCCAGGCAGCCTTGATGACGTCCCAGTCCTTGTCGGTCAGGAGCGAGTACGGCGTCACGGAGATCGACCGGGCGCCGGCATCCGCAGCCGACGCGAGGGAGGCAGCCAGGGTCCGGGCATCGATGACGCCCTCGCCGCTGGTCGTCCCCGGCTGGCCGTTGCCTCCGGAGGCGGACCACAGTCCCACCGAGATGGTCAGCCTGTCCGGGTCGTATCCCCCGCGGGTGAGCCCCGTGGTGAGCTTGCCGACGGCGCTGCCGTCGAGCCCTGACATGCCGGGGTAGGCCCACAGCACCAGCCGATCGGCACTCGACTTCAGCAGCGCGTAGTCCTGGGCACTGTCAGGACGCCCCGCGGCCGGGTCCGCCCAGTTGACCCGGACATCGACGGCCAGGGTGGTCCCTGCGGCATGCGCGGCGTCGCGGGCTCTGCTCACCACGCGTGCCAGCACCTCGGAGCGCCACTTGACCACGGCGGCGTTCTGCAGGTCGGGCTTGCCGTCCTTCGTACGCGGCCAGTCCTTCGCCCCGGTGTCCTTCCGGTACAGGTCGAGGTCGGCGGAGCTGAAGACGAACCGGTCGAGGAACAGCTCGGTCAGCACGACTTCGTCGGGGTGGTAGGTGGTGCCCAGATAGTTCACCATCTCGTCGATCTGGGTCCCGATCGTCGTGTCGAAAGCCGCGGGCGAGGCGAACCCGTCGGACACCTTCCCGTCGGCGTCGACCCCGGCGAGTTTCGGATTCTTCTTGAGTGTGGCCGGCAGGAGAAGGTCGATGCCGAGGCTCACGTGGCGTCGCTGTCCGCTCGGATCGGTCTGCAGCTCGTTCACCGCCGCGCCGACGAAGTCGCGGTACTTGTCCGGCCCGTCGGCGGCGGCCGAGTCCAGGTGGCCCGGCCACGGGAAGGCCGTCCACTCAGGACGACCGACAGCGATGCTGACGGCATTGACGTTCGCCGCCTCCAGCTGCTGGTCGATCTTCTTCCAGTCGGTGTGCGGGTCGCTCACGTTCTCGAAACCGAAATTGATCGCCCGCAGTCCCGGCTCCTGGTGTCCGGCCACCTGGCGTCCGGCCGCTGAGGTCGCCGCAGTGCCCGGGCCGCCTGTCGCGGGGGGACCGGACCTGCCGGACGGGGCACACCCGGTCACCAGCAGGGCGGCCAGCAGCACATCCAGCAGCACCATCCAGCGCTTCATCTCACTCCTCGTGGGCGGGACCGGGAAACAGATCGGCCATCGCCGTCGGCCGGTCGGGAAAGGTCGGGGTGGGGCGCCATGGGTCGTCCGGTGACGGTTCCGCCGGGGTGGGGCGGCGCCACGGGTCATCCGGTGAGGGCTGTGCCGGGGTGGGGCGGGCGTCGACCCGACGGCTCCGGCCGGATCGGACATCGGCGCTGGGAGTGGGCAGAGGACGTCCGAGCTGCGGCGCACGGTGCTCGTGAGGCCGCAGCTGCAGCGCGACGGAGTCGGGGAGAAGGCAGGTCGCGGCGGAGCGTTGGGAGGGCAGGGGGAACGGCCGTGCCATGGCGCGGTTGCCGGTCAGCCCTCCGAAGGGGCCCCACGGGAGCCGGCCACCGGATCCGGCGGCCCCGTCCGGTGGCAGTTCGATCACTTCGGTGGGGACGTCGTCCTCCGGCGAGGGGACCGTGGCGCCGCGGGTGAGCGCGGTCTCCTCCAGCCCGGACCGGGCCGCCCCGACCGAGACGACACCGGTCCGCTCGAGCTTGTTCCACCGGGCCGGCGCGTTGGTCGCCTCCAGCCAGAGGGCCCGGAGCATCGTGAAGCTCATCAGGACGGAGTATGCCGGCCACAGCGGCAGGGTCCAGGCGAAGCGGAGGTCCTGCAGCGCCCGGTTGAGGACCATCGCATAGATCACCAGCCCGATGGCGAGCGGCAGGCCGAGCCACAGCAGCAGCTGCCAGACGCTGACCGGGAGCAGCGTGACGTCTGCGGTGAGGAGCACGGTGGCGATCAGCAGCACCGCGAGCTGCAGGATCGGGAACAGGATCATGGACAGCACCGTGTACAACAGGTAGGCGCCGAATGTCCCGTACCGCGGGTTGGCGATCATCCGCGCATGGATGCGTACGGTCTGCAACAGCCCCCGGGCCCACCGCACCCGCTGCTTCCACAGTCCCCGCAGGCTGGAGGGCGATTCGGCGTACACGAGGGCCCGGGGGGCGAACGCCGCCCGGTAGCCGAACGACCTGAGCCGCCAGGTGAGCTCCAGGTCCTCCCCGAGGGTGTCCTCCCGGAGCAGCCCGGATTCCTGCAGGGCGTCACGGCGGAAGGCGCCGATGTTGCCGGACACGATCGGCAGGCACCGGAGGATGTGCAGCGCCCGGCGGACGAGGCCGGTGCCGACGTGGCTGATGACGGTGAGCAGCCGCGTCTGCAGGCGGTCCGTGTTGACCGGACGGTCGTCGCCGCAAACGGCCCCGACCCGAGGATCGTCGAAGCCGCGCAACAGCTCGGTGATGGTGTCCGGCAGGAAGACGCCGTCGGAGTCGACGAAGAGCAGGATCTCCCCACTCGCTTCCTGCGCCCCTCGGTTCAGGGCAGCGCCCTTCCCGCTGTTGGGCTGGGTGATCGCCCGGACGACGTCGTACTGGTCCGCGAGGGACTGCATGATGGCGTACGTGTCGTCGCTGGATCCGTCATCGACCAGGATGACCTCGAGATTCGTGTGTGCACTCGCCACGACCGAGTGGACGCAGTTCGCGATGACGGCCGACTCGTTGTAGCCGGGCACGACGACGCTGACGAACGTCGACGGCCCTGCCAGCGCGGTCGGCGCAGGACCGCCACGCCGCTGACGTCGACGACGCCACCGGTCCCTGACCTCGAACCAGCCGGCCAGCGGGACGTACACCAGTTTGACCAGACCCAGCACGAGGATGACGGTCCCGATGACGATCAGCGCCACCAGGAGGTCGTAGACGAACTGCGGGGGAAGAATCATGAGGCCAAGTAGTCCGCCAGCGTCGCGCGCAACAGCTCAGGGGCGTGGGCCGAGTTCGCCCCGAACCGCGCGTTGACCTCCAGGACCACCGGGCTTCCGTCGGGCATGCGTCGGATGTCCATGTCGATCGGGCCGGTCAGGTCCAGCGCCCGGGCGGTGGCGGCGGCCAGGTGGACCACGTCGAGGGCCGCGGAGGTCGGCAGTCGTACGACCGACTCGGCGTTGCCGACCCGGCCCTGCTTCAGGGCCGTCTTCTCGAGCACGACGACCGTCACCTCGGCGGTCCGGGGCGAGCGGTACACCTGCGGGGCGTATTCGGTGCCCGGTGCGAAGCGTTGCAGCACATGGGCCGGACCGAGGGTCGTCCAGTCGATGTCGTCGGGGGTGTCCACCACGATCACCCCCCGGCCACCGCGGGAGACCCGCGGCTTGATAACGAACGGCCACCCCAGGGTCGCTCCGGCCGATTCCGCCGACACGAACTCGGTGGGCAGAAGCGCCCCGGGCGTGGGGATCCCCGCCAGGTCCAGGGCATCCATGGTGAACTTCTTGTCCTGGCAGAGCCCGGCACCACGGGGAGCGGAGATGACCACCGGGATCGGGGCGAACAACTCGGACGCCACCGCGACCTCGGCCAGCTCATCGGCCACGGTCGGGATCACGAGGTCCGCCTTCAGCGTTGCCGCGAGGGAGATGAGAGCAGGCACCATGGCCGGATCGTCGGCCCGGGGGACGACGACCGTACGGGTGACATGAGGGGTGTCCACCGGTTGGATGTCCGCGCCGATGACCACATAGTCAGTGTCGTCGCACCGGGGGTCATCACCGTCGAGGCAGGAGAACTGCTCGGCGAGGGAGCGGCCCGCCGGACCACCGATTCCGGTGATCAGGATCGTCTTCATACAGGTCTCCTCAGTGCTGACCGATGGCGGAGGTGAGCAGGCGCACGGGCTCGAATCCCTCGGCCGCCGAGACCTTGGCCTGAGCGCCACGGAAGGCGGCCAACCCCTTGATCCGCTGGGCCGTCATGTACGGCTTGCCCGACTGGTCCCGGTGCACCTGGACGGCCCGGACCTTGACGTCCAGATACCTGGTGATGTCCATGAACACCGAAGGATCGAACAGGCGGGTCACCGACGGCGACTCGAAGCACAGGATGGAGGACTGGAACCGGGCCGCCCGCAGGACCGATGCGTGCACGGAGGCGTGGTCCTGGTGCTGGTCGTGGGCGGAATGGGTGAAGATGACGTCCGGCTCGAACTCATCGATGGCCTGCTCCACCACCAGCGTCATCTCGCGTTCCACGCTGTGCAGCGTGGTGTCGGGGAAGTCATGGATCTCGAGCGAGGCCATCCCGAGGAACTTCGCCCCTTCACGGGCCTCGTCGAGTCGCGTGCCGGAGTTGCCGCCCTCGTGTCCGTGGCTCATCGTGATGCCCCGCACCTCGTGTCCCGCATCGACGAGCATGGCCACCGTGCCGCCACAGGCCAGTTCGAAGTCGTCCGGGTGGGCCCCGACGAACAGATACCGCTGGTGGGTCTGGCGGGCCGAGGGGACGATCCGTCCCTGGGCGAGAAGGGTCGCGAAGAACAGACCCGCCACGAGGATCGTGGCCAGCTCCACCTCGGCGATCCCGCGCGGGCCGGTGCCGGGGTAGAGCAGGTCGAGGATCCCGACCGAGGAGACCCCCAGCAGCACCGCCACGATGGCGAGCCGGATCACTCCACCGTTACGGAACCGCCGGGCGAAGTAGCGCCGCCAACGATGCATGCTCAGGAAGCCGATGAGTGTGATGGTGGCAATCACCTGAACAATTGTTGCGACCACTACTTCCATCCCCCCAAGGACACTCAGCCACACATCGCCCCCCTCGGGGCGTCATCCGTACTCCGCCCGCTCGAGCGGAGCCGGTGTGCAGCCTAACCTAAGTCGGCCTCTCCGGCCCGCCAGGGTTTCGCTGCATGAAATGGCTGCGTCACCGGACGGCGTCCTGCTCGGGCTCCAGCTCCACCTCGGCCGCGATCGGCCCGTCACCGGCGGCCCAGGTGATCTCCCCGACGATCCGGCCCACGGCGCGCAGGTCGGCCTCGACAGCCTGCAGCAGGGCGAGGGAGTCGCGTGGTCCGCTGATGGTCACGGCGGTGATCTGCGTCTTCATCGACCGCTTGGCCGCCGACTTGGCGCCGCGCAGCAGCTCGAGGGCCGCGGCGACGTCGGTCAGCACGTCCGGGTCGCCGACCGCGGTCAGCCCGTCGGTCAGCTCGCCGGGGGTCGGCCAGGCGGTGCGGTGCACCGAGCCCTCCTGCCACCAGGACCAGACCTCCTCGGTGACGAACGGCATGATCGGCGCGAACAGCCGCAGCTGCACCTTGAGGGCAAGGGCCAGGGCGTTCTGCGCCGAGGCGGCCTTCGCCTCGCCCTGCGCGCCGTACGCCCGCTCCTTGACCAGCTCGAGGTAGTCGTCGCAGAACTGCCAGAAGAACTTCTCCGCGGTCTCCAGCGCGACCGAGTAGTCGTACGCCTCGAAGGCCTCGGTGGCCCGGCGCACCACGTCGGCCAGCGCGGTCAGCATCGCCAGGTCCGCCGGCTCGGTGACGGCGGCGGCATCCGTCGCGGTGCCGTAGCCGAGGACGAACTTCGACGCGTTGAGGATCTTCATCGCCAGCCGGCGACCGACCTTCATCTGCTTCTCGTCGAACGGGGAGTCCATGCCCGGCCGGGCCATCGCCGCGCGCCACCGCACCGCGTCGGCCCCGAACTTCTCCAGGATCTCCGAGGGCACCACGACGTTGCCCTTCGACTTCGACATCTTCTTCCGGTCGGGGTCGACGACGAAGCCGGAGATCGTGGCGCGGGCCCACGGCAGTGAGTCGAACTCGAGATGCGACCGGACGATCCGGGAGAACAGCCAGGTGCGGATGATGTCGTGTGCCTGGGGGGCGATGTCCATCGGGAAGACCTTCCCGAACAGCTCCTCGTCGCGGCCCCAGCCACCGGCGATCCACGGGGTGAGTGACGAGGTGGCCCAGGTGTCCATCACGTCGGGGTCGGCGATGAATCCGCCCGGCCGGTTGCGCTGCGACTCGTCGTAGCCGGCGGGGCATTCGGAGGCCGGGTCGACCGGCAGCTTGTCCTCGTCGGCGATGATCGGGTGGTCGTGGTCGGGCTCGCCGTCGGCGTCCAGCCGGTACCAGACCGGGAACGGCACGCCGAAGTAGCGCTGGCGCGAGATCAGCCAGTCACCGTTCAGGCCACCGACCCAGTCCTCGTAGCGGTGCCGCATGTGTGCCGGCACCCAGTCGAGCTCCTCGCCGCGCTGCAGCAGCGCCTGCTTGAGGGCCTCGTCGTGGCCGCCGTTGCTGATGTACCACTGACGGGTGGAGACGATCTCCAGCGGCTTGTCGCCCTTCTCGTAGAAGTTCGTCTTGCGCTGGGTCGGCTCGGGATCACGGACGAGCTCGCCGTTCTCCCGCAGCATCGCCACGGTCTCCTCGCGCGCCGAGAAGGTCGTCTTGCCGGCGATCCGCTCGTACGCCGCCGCGTTGACCACCCAGTCGGGGGTCTCACGGGACAGTCGGCCGTCGCGGCCGATGATCGTCCGGGTGGGCAGGTTGAGCTCCCGCCACCAGGTGACGTCGGTGAGGTCACCGAACGTACAGCACATCGCGATACCCGACCCCTTGTCGGGCTCGGCGTCGCGGTGGGGCAGCACCGGCACCTCGACCCCGAAGACCGGCGTCGTCACCGTGCTGCCGAACAGCGGCTGGTAGCGCTCGTCGTCGGGGTGGGCGATCAGGGCGCAGCAGGCGGCCAGCAGCTCGGGCCGGGTCGTCTCGATCACGACCTCGCCGCCGTCGGGGCGGTGGAAGTTCAGCGCGTGGTAGAAGCCGGGGTAGTCGCGGGCCTCGAGCTCCGCCTGGGCGACCGCGGTCTGGAAAGTGATGTCCCACATCGTCGGCGCCTCGGACATGTACGCCTCGCCGCGCCGGAAGTTGTGCAGGAAGGCCCGCTGGGCGACGGCCTGCGACTCGTCGGAGATCGTCGTGTAGAGCAGGCTCCAGTCGACCGACAGGCCGACGTGCTTCCAGAGGTTCTCGAAGACCTGCTCGTCCAGGGCGGTCAGCCGGTGGCACAGCTCGACGAAGTTGCGGCGGCTGATCGACACCTGGCGCTTGGGGTCCGGCTTGGCCGGCGGGGTGAAGTCCGGGTCGTACGCGATCGACGGGTCGCACCGTACGCCGTAGTAGTTCTGCACCCGCCGCTCGGTCGGCAGGCCGTTGTCGTCCCAGCCGATCGGGTAGAACACCTCCTTGCCGCGCATCCGCTGGTAGCGGGCGATGACGTCGGTGTGCGTGTAGGAGAACACGTGGCCGACATGCAGGGAGCCGGAGACCGTGGGCGGCGGGGTGTCGATGGAGAACACCGAGGCGCGCGGCACGGACCGGTCGAAGGCGTACGTCCCGCCCTCGTCCCAGCGGCTGCCCCAGGTGTCCTCGAGCCCTTCCAGAGCGGGCTTCTCCGGTACTCGGGCCTCGCCTACCGGGGTGACCGCGCGGGGCGGTGCCGGGGTGGACGGGGTGTTCCGGAGGGGTTCGCTCATGGGGTGCATCTTACGGACCGGCCTCGCCCCCACGCACATCACAGGTGGGGGCGAGACCGGTCACGGCCGGGCACGAGAGCCGTCCCGGGTGGGGCGCCGGGAGAGTCCGGGGTGTCTCCGGGGCAGGCCCTGCCGGTCGGCCTGACAGAGCCCGGGAGGTTGGCCTGACGACTCCGGTCGGTTCGTCCGACGGACCGGGTCAGGTGGTCCGACGGGTTCCGGTCACTGCCCGGCGGCGGCCTTGGCGACGGCGGCACCGAACTGGTCGGCCGCGGTCAGCGTGGAAAGGTCCAGATTCTTGCCGTTCACCCGGACCGTCGGGGTGCCGGTCACCCCGTCCTTGGCGGCGGCGGTGTTCGTCCGGTTGGCGAAGCTCTTGTACTTGCCGGTGTCGTAGCACTGCTGGAACTGCGTCAGCTTGTCGCCGGTGGTGCCGAGCTGGGCGGGCAGCTGGTTGCGCAACAGGTCGTCGGAGTAGCCCTGACCCTCCTGGGTGGGCTGGTTGTTGAACACCGCCTGGTGGTAGGCGGCATAGTCGCCGACCTCGGCATAACAGGCCGCCGCGTTCGCCGCGCGGAGCGAGGCGTCGTTGCGCAGGTTGGTGTCCAGGAAGGTCATCGGCCGGTAGATCAGCTGGTAGTCACCGTGCTGGGCGCCGCCGACGATGTACTGACCGGCGGACCGCTCCAGCGAGCCGCAGCCCGGGCACTGGTAGTCGAAGAACAGCTCGACGACCGGCTTGCCGTCCGCCTTGCCCGGATTGACGATGATGCCGGTGCCCGCCGCCGTCGTGTTCGGCGGGACCGCGCCGTTCGCGGCCGGCTTGGAACGTCCCTGTGCCCAGACCAGACCGCCGATGACCAGGACGGCGACGGCGACGACCGAGACGGCCGTGATGACGATCTTCCGGGTCCGGGCGCGCTTCGCGTCGGCCTCGGCCTGTGCGCGCAGCTGGGCCCGGCGGTTGCTCGCCGGGGTGGGGCCTGCCGACTTCTTGCTGCTCATCCAGGAGCCTTCCTTCACTCGTTGCTGGCGGTGATCGTGTCATGCGGCCGGTCCGACCCGGCGTCGCATCGTGCGGGCGCCGGGCTCCTCCGGATCGTACGGCCGGTCGGAGCGCCGGTCGGCCGGGTCTCAGCGGCTCAGGAGCGCGGCCCCGACGGGTCCTCGCCCGTGCCACGCCGGTCGTCCGTGCCACGCCGGTCGTCCGGGTCGCGCGGGGCGTCGTCGAGGACCGTCGGGGTGACGGCGAACAGCCGATCCTCCGCGGCGAACGACGTACGGGGGCGGACGACCAGGAAGACGCCGAGGGCCGTCAGACCGACGTCGCGCAGGATCTCCAGGCCGTACTTCGTCTGGTTGGCCGCCACCTGGCCGCCACCGCCGAAGCACCCGCAGTCGATGGTGAGGCCCCGGGCCCAGGCCTGCGTGATCCCGGCGACGAACGCGACCATGAACAGACTGCCGACCAGAGCCGCCCACCGGGTGAACAGCCCGACGATGAGCAGCAGGCCGACGATGATCTCCAGTGGCGGCAGCGCGTGGCCGACCACCACGGCCAGCTCATACGGCAGCACCTGGTAACCGCGGACGGCGAGCACGGACTGCTCGAGGTCGGTGACCTTCAGCGCGCCCGCGACGACCAGGACGCCGCCCAGCCCGAGCCGGCACACCAGGCCGATCCGGTCCAGGAGGCGCGAGCCGGCGGGACCGGTGCCCGACGCGGGGGCGGGCGCGTCGAGAGAGTGGGTCGCGGGGATCATGTTGAAAGTCTAATGGGGGCCGGCAGGACTCCCGCGGCGGTGCGGGCCGGTCCGCCCGCCCCGGTGGCCCGGTGGCCCGGTGCGTGGTGGCCGGGCACCGTCGGTCCGCGGCAGCTGCCGACCGCGTGGCGCGTCTAGACTGCGGGACGATATGTCTGAGATTCCCCCTGACCCGTCGGCCGCGCTCAACGGCGAGGCCCACCACCGCGTCCTCACCGCGCAGCTCACCTCGCGGTGGCCCGAGCACCGGGTCGGCCCGTCCCTGGCCCGGATCGGGGCTCTGTGCGAGCTCCTCGGCGACCCCCAGCACACGATGCCGGTGATCCAGATCACCGGCACCAACGGCAAGGGCAGCACGGCGATCATGATCGACGCGCTGCTGCGCTCGGTCGGGCTGCGGACCGGCCGGTTCAGCTCGCCGCACCTCACCGACGTCCGGGAACGGATCAGCATCGACGGCGCCCCGATCAGCGTCGAACGGTTCGACGAGGTCTGGGAGGACATCGCCCCGTACGTGGCGATGGTCGACGAGCAGAAGCTCGACGGCATCCCGATGACGTTCTTCGAGGTGATCACCGGCATGGCGTACGCGGCCTTCGCCGACGCGCCGGTCGACGTCGCGGTCGTCGAGGTGGGGATGGGGGGTCGGTGGGACGCCACCTCCGTCGCCGACGCCTCGGTCGCGGTGTTCACCCCGATCAGCTACGACCACATGCACATCCTCGGCGACACCCTCACCGAGATCGCCACCGAGAAGGCGGGGATCATCAAGGACGGCAGCCACGTCGTGACCGCCGGTCAGGAGCTCGAGGTGGCCACCGTGCTGCTGCGCCGGGCGACCGAGACCGGCTCGCTGGTCTGCGCGGAGGGCGTCGACTTCGGCCTGATCGACCGGACGCCCGCGCTCGGCGGCCAGGTGATCGCGGTGAACGCCGGCTCCGGCCCGGTCCGCGACCTGCACCTGCCGCTCTACGGGGAACACATGGCGCACAACGCCGCCCTGGCGATCAGCGCCGTCGAGACCTTCCTCGGGATGAAGGCGCTCACCCCCGAGGTCATCCAGGACGGTTTCGACCAGGTCGTCGCCCCCGGGCGGATGGAGGTGGTCCGTACCTCGCCGACGATCGTCCTCGACTCGGCGCACAACCCGCACGGCGCCGCGGCCGTCGCCCGGACCGTCCAGGAGGCGTTCACCTTCAGCCCACTGATCGGCGTCTTCGCGGCGATGCGGGACAAGGACGTCCGCCAGGTCCTGGAGACCCTCGAGCCGGTGATGCACCAGATCGTCGTCACCACCGTCGCCTCGACCACCCGAGCCCTCACCCCCGAGGAACTCGGCGAGCTCGCCCGGGAGATCTTCGGCGGTGACCGGGTGCGGGTCGCGCCGACCATGGCCGACGCGCTGGAACAGGCCACCCTGATCGCCGACACACTGATGGCCGAGGGGGTCGATCCGCAGCTGCTGGCGGGGGAGGACGCGGTGCCGCCGACCCCGGGCATTCTGGTCACCGGCACGGTGATCGGGATCGGCGAGGCCCGTGGGATCCTCGTACCCGGGGAACGGGCCGCCGGCGAGAGCCGGACGGCCGCCCGGGCGGCGACCACCGACGTCGCGGCCCAACTGGAGATCGGCACCACCGGCTGGGGCGCCGAAGGGGAGGACTGACCGTGCTGCTGGGCAAGGACAACCCGATGATGCGGGTGCTGCTGATGACCCTCTACTGCGAGGTGGTCGTCTTCGGCCTGTCCCTCGCGGTGATGATCATGGTCGACGGCGTACGCCCGGCGCTGGCCGGTGCCTTCGGCGGCGCCGCGGCCCTGCTCGCGCTGGTGGCGGGCGTCCTGCTCAGGCGCGGCCCGTACGGCCAGGTGCTGGGCTGGGCCGCCCAGGTGGCCGGCATCGCCCTGGGGATCGTCAGCCCGATCATGTTCGTGGTCGGCGGCGTCTTCGCGGGCATCTACCTGGCCATGTACGTACTCGGGCGCCGGATCGAGACCGGCCGCACCGCCTGAGTCCGCTAGGGTGGCGCCATGACCGAAGCGCAGCGCACTCTCGTCCTGATCAAGCCTGACGCCGTCGCGCGGGGCCTCGTCGGACCGATCCTGGCGCGCTACGAGAGCAAGTCGCTGCGCATCGTCGCGATGGAGCTGCGGACGATCGACGCCGCCCGGTCCGACGCCCACTACGCCGAGCACCTCGAGCGGGACTTCTACCCCGGGCTGCGCGACTTCATCACCTCGGGCCCGCTGGTCGCCCTCGTCCTCGAGGGTGATGCCGCGGTCGACGCCGTCCGGGCCCTCAACGGGGCGACCGACGGCCGCAAGGCCGCGCCCGGCACCATCCGTGGTGACTGGTCGCTGTCCAACCAGGCCAACCTCGTGCACGGGTCCGACAGCCCGCAGAGCGCTGCGCGCGAGATCGCCCTCTGGTTCCCCTCCCTGGCCTCCGGGCCGGGCGGTCAGTGCCAGTCCTGATCGCCGCCCACTTCGGGCTGGCGATCCTGGCGCCGGCACTCAGTCGTCTCCTCGGTCGGCGCGTCTTCCTCCTGTTCGCCCTGGCCCCCGCCGCGGCCGCGGTGTGGCTGGCCACGCTCCACCCCACGATCACGGCCGGTGGGGCCTATGTCGTCCACCAGCCGTGGGTGCCCGGCATCGGCCTCACCTTCGACCTGCGGATCGGGCTGGTGCAGTGGGTGCTCGGCCTGGTGGTCAGCGTCGTCGGGGCGCTGGTGCTGTTCTACTGCCGCTGGTACTTCGCCGGCGGCCCGCCCCAGGCCCGGGTGGCGGGCCTGCTGGTGGCCTTCGCCGGGTCGATGCTCGGCCTGGTCAGCGCCGACAACCTGCTCTACCTGTACGTCTTCTGGGAGCTCACCACCGTCTTCTCGTACCTGCTGGTCGGGCACAACCCGCTGCGCGCCGCCAACCGCGGTGCCGCGCTGACCGCCCTGCTGGTGACGAGCTTCGGCGGCCTGGCAATGCTCGCCGGGCTGCTGATGCTGGGCGCGGCCGCGCACAGCTACTCGTTGGCCGCCGTGGTGGCGGCGGCACCGCGGGGGGCCGGCGTGGTCGGTGCCGTGGTGCTGGTGCTGCTCGGCGCCCTCACCAAGTCCGCCCAGGTGCCGTTCCACTTCTGGCTGCCCGCGGCGATGGCGGCGCCCACCCCGGTCTCCGCCTACCTCCACTCGGCGGCCATGGTGAAGGCCGGCGTCTACCTGCTGGCGGTGCTGGCGCCCGGTTTCGCCGGGGTGCCGGGATGGCGCCCGATCGTGATGACGGTCGGCGCCGTGACGATGGTGCTGGGCGGCTACCGGGCGCTGCGCCAGCACGACATCAAGCTCCTGCTGGCGTACGGCACGGTCTCCCAGCTCGGCTTCCTCGTCGTGCTGCTCGGCTCGGGCACCAGAGCCGGTGCCGTCGCCGGGCTGGCGATGCTGGTGGCCCACGCCGTGTTCAAGTCCACCCTGTTCCTCACCGTCGGCATCATCGACCGCTCGACCGGCACCCGCGACCTGCGTGAGCTGTCCGCCGTGGGACGCCAGCTGCCCTGGGTCGCGACCGCGGCCACGCTGGCCGGGATGGCGATGGCCGGCCTGCCGCCCACCGCCGGCTTCCTGGCCAAGGAGGCCGCCTTCGAGGCGGTGGTCAACTGGGCCGTGGACCCGGCCTCCGACGGCACCGGCATGCTCCCCGGACCCTCGATCGTGATGGCCGCGCTGCTGGTCGTCGGCTCGGTCCTCACCGTGGCCTACACGCTGCGTTTCCTGTGGGGTGCGTTCGCCACCAAGCCGGCGGTGCCGAAGCGGACCCTGGTCCAGGCTGTACCGGTCGGTTTCGCCACGGCGCCGCTGCTGCTGGGGGCGGTCTGCGTCGTCCTCGGCGCGCTCGGCCCGGAATGGACCGGGATCATCGCGCCGTACGGCGAGACCCTCCCGGTCGGCAAGGCGTCGCACGGGCTGACCCTGTGGAGCGGGTTCACCCCGGCCCTGGCGCTGTCGGTGTCGGCCTGGGTGCTCGGCGGCCTGATGTTCGTCCTCCGCGACCGGGTCAGCGCCCTGCAGGAGACGATGCCGGCGATCCCGCCGGCGGACCAGACCTTCCACCGACTCATCCGCTGGCTCGATCGGCTGGCGGTGGAGGTCACCTCGCGGGTCCAGCCGGGCTCGCTGCCGCTCTACCTCGCCGCCATCCTGGGCATGCTGGTGCTGTTCACCGGCACCGCGGTCTTCACCCAGACCGGCCTCGGCACCGGCGTACGCCTCTGGGACACGCCGGTGCAGGCGATCATCGGCGCGGTGATGTGCGTCGCGGCCTGGCTCGCCGCCAGCTCCCGTGGCCGGCTCAAGGCGGTCATCCTGGTCGGGGTGACCGGCTACGGCCTGGCCCTGCTGTTCCTCATCCACGGGGCGCCCGACCTGGCCCTCACCCAGGTGCTGACCGAGACGGTGTCGATCGTGGTGTTCGTCCTGGTGCTGCGGAAGCTGCCGAAGTACTTCACCGACCGCCCGCTGACCTCGATGCGGTGGTGGCGGGTCGTGCTCGCCATCGCGGTCGCCGGCACGGTCGTCGGCGCGGTCCTGGTCGCCGCCACCGCCCGGGTCGCCGAGCCGGTGTCCACCGAGCTGTACACCCAGGCCTGGGAGATCGGGCACGGCACCAACATCGTCAACGTCACCCTCGTCGACGCCCGTGCCTGGGACACCCTGGGGGAGATCTCCGTCCTGCTGCTCGCGGCCACCGGCGTCGCCTCGTTGATCTTCATCAGGGCCCGGTACAGCCTCCGGACGCCGGCTCCGACCCGGGCCCCGGCCGGCCGCGAGCCGACGGGCGCCGAGGGCCGGGGGACCCGCTACAGCTGGCTGCGCGGCGGTCAGGCGCTGTCCCCGCTGCGACGCTCACTGGTGATGGAGGTGGTCACCCGGCTGCTGTTCCCGGTGATGATGATCACCTCCGGGTACGTCCTGATGGCCGGCCACAACTGGCCGGGAGGTGGGTTCGCCGGCGGGCTGATCGCCGGGCTGGCGCTCGTGCTGCGTTACCTGGCCGGGGGCCGGCACGAGCTGGACGACGCCGCCCCGGTCGACGCCGGTGCGGTGCTGGGCTCCGGCATGGTGGTCGCGGTCGGCTCCGCGGTCGCGCCGCTTGCGGTGGGCGGCTCGGTGCTGGAGTCGTACGCGGTGGACATCCACCTGCCGTTCCTCGCCGAGGCGCACGCCTTCGGCCGGACATGGCCGTTGCTGGGCGACATCCACCTGGTCACCTCGGTCTTCTTCGACATCGGCGTCTACCTGGTGGTGATCGGGCTGCTGCTCGACATCGCCCGCTCGCTGGGCGCCGGCATCGATGTCCAGACCGAGCAGGACCGGGCCCCGCACCCGGCCGAGGGCGGCGGGGTCCGCGGCGGCCGTAGCGCACTGCGACTGCCGGGCCGCCCGTTCGAGGAACCCCGCGAGACGGAGGTGTGATGGCGCCCGACCTCACGCTCCTCCTCGTCGCCGGCTTCCTGATCGCCTGCGGGGTCTACCTGCTGCTGGAGCGATCGCTCACCCGGATCCTGATCGGGATCCTGCTCGCCTCGAACGGGGTGAACCTGCTCTACCCGATCATCGCCGGGCCGGCACGGCTGCCGGCCTTCATCGGCATCAGCCCGCGCGACGCGATCACCGACCCGCTGCCGCAGGCGATGGTGCTGACCTCGATCGTGATCACCCTGGCGACCACCGCGTTCCTCCTGACGATGGCCTACCGGGCCTTCCAGGTGAACGGCCACGACGAGGTCCAGGACGACGTCGAGGACGCCGTCATCCGCCGCCTGGCGCTGCTGGACGAGGCCTCCGAGTCGTACGACGCCGGGGTCATCAGTGGCGAGCCCGGTGAGGAGGCCGGCAGCGATCCTGCCGGGCAGGCGGGAGCGGGGACCGGCGCCGGGCCCGGTCCTGGGACCGGCCAGGGGACCGTCATCGGGACAGGAACGGGGGAGGGGGATCGATGACCTGGCTGGTGCCGATGCCGATCCTGCTGGCCCTCTTCGGGGCCGGTGTGACCCTGATCCTGGGGCGCCGGCCGAACGCCCAGCGTGCCGTGTCCGTCACCGTCCTGGCGCTGATCGTGGCCGTCGCCGCCGTGCTGGCGTACCGGGCCGATCGGGTCGGTACGCAGGTGGCCCGGATCGCCGGCTGGCCGGCACCGCAGGGCATCTCGCTGGTGGCCGACCGGCTCTCGACGCTGCTGCTGCTGGTGTCGTCGGTGATCTGCCTGCTGGTCCTGCTCTTCTCGCTGGGCCAGGAGGAGGAGCAGCGCCGCCGTGAGACGCCGATCTCGATCTTCCACCCGACCTTCCTGGTGCTCACCGCCGGGGTGTCGAACGCCTTCCTCACCGGCGATCTGTTCAACCTGTACGTCGGTTTCGAGATGCTGCTGTTCGCCTCCTTCGTGCTGCTCACCCTGGGCGGCACCGGGGAGCGGATCCGGGCCGGCACCACCTACGTCGTGGTGTCCCTGGTCAGTTCACTGCTCTTCCTGGTCGCGCTGGCGGCCGTGTACGCCGCGACCGGCACGGTCAACATGGCCCAGGCCGGGGCCCGGCTCGCCACGTTGCCGGTCGAGGTCCAGCAGGTGATCCACTTCCTGCTGATCACCGTCTTCGGGATCAAGGCCGCCGTCTTCCCGCTGTCCGCCTGGCTGCCGGACTCCTATCCCACCGCCCCGGCGCCGGTCACCGCGGTGTTCGCCGGCCTGCTCACCAAGGTCGGGGTGTACGCGATGATCCGGACCCAGACCGTGCTCTTCCCCGACAACGCACTGCAGGTGCCGATGCTGGTGATCGGCATCCTCACCATGGTGATCGGCATCCTGGGCGCCATCGCCCAGGGCGAGATCAAACGGATGCTCTCCTTCACCCTGGTCAGTCACATCGGCTACATGGTCTTCGGCATCGCGCTGGACTCCGACGCCGGCCTGTCGGGCGCGATCTTCTACACCGCGCACCACATCCTCGTCCAGACCGCCCTGTTCCTGGTCGCCGGTCTGATCGAACGCCGTGGCGGCTCGACCTCGCTGAACGAGCTGGGCGGGCTGGCGTCCGCCTCGCCGGTGCTGGGCGCGCTGTTCCTGGTCCCGGCGCTCAACCTGGCCGGTGTCCCGCCGCTGTCGGGCTTCATCGGCAAGGTCGGACTGCTGCGGGCCGGCCTCGGCGCCCACGACTGGCTGGCCGGGGTCGGAGTGGGGGCGGTGCTGCTGACCAGCCTGCTCACCCTGTTCGCCGTGGCGAAGATCTGGAACCGGGCGTTCTGGCAGGCGATGCCCCTGGTCGAGAACGAGGACGGCAAGCTGGTCGAGGCGGGCCTGCCGCTGCAGCCGTCGATGGCCGCCGTCGCGGGGGCGCTGATCGCCGTCAGCCTGGCCCTGACCGTGTTCGGCGGCCCGTTGTTCGGGTTCACCGACCGGGCGGCGCACGACGCGCGCAGCGGCGCGTACGCCGCCGCCGTGCTGCCGGAGGGGGTGCGATGAGCCGGGAGCCTCGCGGCGGGGACGGCAGCCGGGTGCCCACCCGGCGGGTCCGGCCCGGCTGGCGGTCGATCCTGATCGGCGTCCTGATCTGGTGCATCCTGTGGGGCCGCGCGGATGTGAAGACGATCCTCGGCGGTCTGATCGTCACCGGCGGGGTGGCGCTGCTGTTCCCGCTGCCGGCGATCCGTTTCCGCGGCCGGATCCGGGTGCTGGGCGTGATCCGGCTGGTCGGCAGCACGCTGCTGGACCTCGTCGAGTCGTCCTGGCGGGTCGCGGTGCTCGCCGTGGCGTGGCGCCGACCGGTCCGCAGCGCCATCGTGCGGGTGCGACTGCGGACGAACTCCGACCTGCTGATCGCGATGATCGTCGAACTCATCGGTCTGGTCCCCGGGTCGGTCGTCGTGGAGCAGACCCGTGCGCCGTCCCAGGTCTTCGTCCACGTCCTCGACGTCCGTGACCGGTCGCACCTGGACGAGGCGTACGCGACCGTCCGTACGGTCGAGGAACGGGTGATCCGTGCCTTCGGCACCGACGAGGAACTCGCGGCGCTGGGCTCCCCACCCGGCGCGGTCCCACTCGCCGGGGCGGTGACCGAGCCGGCGGCGGGTGCGCCGCGAGCCGTTGCCGGGGATCTCCCGTCGACCGATCCGGAGGTGGACCGATGACCGCGGTGGACAGCATCGAGGCGGTCCAGGGGGCGGTGGCGGTGGTGGCGGTCGCCGTCCTCGGTCTGGCCGCCGCCGTCACCCTGTTCCGGCTCGCGAAGGGGCCCACCAGTCTCGACCGGATCATCGCCAGCGACCTGATGGTCGGGATCGCGGTCGGCGGGCTGGCCCTCCAGATCGTCCTCAGCGACCGGCTCACCACACTGCCGATCCTGCTGGCGTTGTCCCTGGTCGGGTTCATCGGAGCGATCTCGATGGCCCGCTTCGTCCACGACCAGGTGCCCGGATCGGCCGGAGAGGTCGGGCGGCGCTCGCGTCGACGGGGCGAGGGACGCCGACCTACCGTGCGGGCGGAACGGCCGGCGTCGACCCCGCCCACGGCTCCCGGACCCGGCGGCCCGGTCACGCCACTCGGAGACAGCGGCCCGGACGTGCCCGCTCCCGGGGCAGCCGGCCCCGAGCCACCGGCGCGCCCGGAGACATCAGGAGGCCCGGAGACACCGGGGGACTCGGAGACATCAGGGGACTCGGAGACATCAGGAGGCCCGGAGAGGTCGGGGGCCCCGGACGGGTCGGGAGGGGCGGCATGATCGGCGCGATCCTCGATCTGGTGGCGGCGGTGCTGTGTCTTGTCGGGGCATTGCTGTGTCTCACCGCTGCGGTGGGCCTGGTCCGGTTCCCCGACCTGATCTCGCGGATGCACCCGGCGGCCAAGCCGCAGAGCCTCGGGCTGCTGGTGCTGCTGGTCGGGGTGGTGCTGCACGTACGGACCTGGTCGGCCTTCTTCCTGCTCGCCCTGGTCACCATCCTGCAGATGATGACGGTGACCCTGGCCTCCCATGTGGTGGCCCGCACCGGCTACCGGGCCCGGCTGGTCGACCCGCGCACGCTGGTCGCCGACGAGCTGGCGGAGGCGGTCGCGGAGCGGGCGCGTGCCGATCCCGAGGGCCGCGGCGGTCCCGGGGCCACCGGCTGAGAGGATCTGCGCATGACTCGTCCCGGTCGCACCGCCCTCCTCCCACCGCCCCCTGCGCTGCCGGTGCGGAGCCAGGACTACTACGGCTTCCTCCGGACGCCCCGGTACCGCTGGTGGAAGGGGCTGTTGGCGGCGCTGGCGCTGCTCGTCGGCTTCCTGGTGGTGGACGGCGTGCTGGCCGCCGCCGGCCTGATCGTCGACGTCATCCTCGGCGCCGTCAGCCCCCAGGACCTGCGCGGCGCGGCGAACGGGGTGATCCCCATCGGACCGGCCACCTTCATCGGCAACAACCTCGGGCTGGCGCTGCTCATCCCCCTGGTGATGCTGCTCGCCCGGGTGTTCTTCGGCCAGACCCCGGGGTGGTCGGCGTCGGTCGTCGGTCGGTTCCGGTGGCGCTGGCTGGGCTGGTGCCTGCTGGTGGTCGGGCTGCCCTGGTGCGTGCTGCTGACGGTCTCCACTGCCGCCACCGGAGGGTTCCCGACCCCTGTCCTCACCCCGTCGGTGTGGCTGATGCTCGGTCTCACCTTGCTCACCACCCCGCTGCAGTGTGCGGGGGAGGAGTGGGCGTTCCGCGGCCTGCTGCCGCGCTGCTTCGCGGCGATGGTGCCGCAGCCGGCGGTGGGCACTGTGGTGGGCGTGGCGGTGTCGTCGCTGCTGTTCATGACCGCTCACGCCGCCGCGGACCCGTGGTTGAACGCCTTCTACTTCGGCTTCGGTCTGGTGATGAGTGCCCTGACCTGGCGGACCGGCGGCCTGGAGGCCGCAGTGATGTTCCACACGGCCAACAACCTGACCGGCCTCATCCCGGTGGTGCTGACCGGTGACTATGCGTCGATCGGCGACCGGGGTGCGGGCTCCGGTTCCCCTGCGGTGCTGCTCCCGCTCGCCGTCGGCGTCGGACTGGTGTTCCTCACTGATCTGGTCCGCCGCCGACGGGGAGTGACCCGGACGGCCGCCCCCGGCCTCGACCTGCTGCCGCCACCGGCCATGACCTCCCTCCCGCCGGCCGGGATGTCGTTCCCACCGGCGGGGACATCCCTCCCACCGGCCAGGGACTCGGACAGTCGGGAATCGGGGGATAGTCTGGGCCCCTATGAGCATCGCGACCAGCCACCCGGACCTGGCGGCGAGCAGCGGCCCTGAATCGCTGTTCCCGCGACTCGAGCCCCTGCTGGCGCGGGTCAGCAAGCCGATCCAGTACGTCGGCGGGGAGCTGAACTCCGTCGTCAAGGAGTGGGGGAGCACCGACGTACGCTGGTGCCTCTGCTATCCCGACGCGTACGAGGTGGGACAGCCCAACCAGGGCGTGGCGATCCTCTACGAGATCCTCAACGAGCGGGAGTGGATCCTCGCCGAGCGGACGTACACCGTCTGGCCGGACCTGGCCGCGATGATGCGCGAGTCGGGTGTGCCGCAGTTCACTCTCGACACGCACCGGCCGGTCCGGGCCTTCGATGTGCTCGGCTTCAGCTTCTCCACCGAGCTCGGCTACACCAACATGCTCGAGACGATCGACCTGGCCGGCATCCCGTTGCACGCGGCCGACCGTGGCGAGGACGACCCGATCGTGCTCGCCGGTGGTCATGCCGCCTTCAACCCGGAGCCGATCGCCGACTTCCTCGACGCCGCGGTGCTCGGCGACGGGGAGGAGGTCTCGCTGGCGATCTCGGCCGTGATCCGGGAGTGGAAGGCCGAGGGCCGGCCCGGTGGTCGCGATGGGCTGCTGCTGCGGTTGGCGGAGTCGGGCGGGGTGTACGTGCCGCGGTTCTACGACGTGGACTACCTGCCGGACGGCCGGATCCGCCGGCTGGCGCCGAACCGTCCCACCGTGCCGTACGCGGTCCGCAAGCACACGCTGATGGACCTCGACCGGTGGCCCTACCCGAAGCACCCGCTGGTCCCGCTCGCCGAGACGGTCCACGAGCGCTACTCGGTCGAGATCTTCCGCGGGTGCACTCGCGGCTGCCGGTTCTGCCAGGCCGGGATGATCACCCGTCCGGTGCGGGAACGGTCGATCGAGACGATCGGCGCGATGGTCCAGGCGGGCCTCGAGGCGACCGGTCTGGAGGAGGTCGGCCTGCTGTCACTGTCCTCGGCCGACCACTCCGAGATCGCCGAGGTCACCAAGCAGCTCGCCGACCGCTACGAGGGGTCGAACGTGTCGCTGTCGTTGCCGTCGACGCGGGTCGACGCCTTCAACATCGACCTGGCCGACGAGCTGTCCCGCAACGGCCGACGCTCCGGCCTGACCTTCGCCCCCGAGGGCGGCTCGGAACGGATGCGGCGGGTGATCAACAAGCAGGTCGATGAGGAGGACCTGATCCGTACGGTCGCCACCGCGTACTCCAACGGCTGGCGCAACGTGAAGCTGTACTTCATGTGCGGCCTGCCGACGGAGACCGACGAGGACGTCCTGGCGATCGCCGACCTGGCCCGCAAGGTGATCGAGACCGGTCGGAAGGTGTCAGGGCGCAAGGACATCCGGTGCACGGTCTCGATCGGCGGGTTCGTGCCGAAGCCGCACACGCCGTTCCAGTGGGCCCCCCAGCTCGATGTCGAGACCACCGACCGGCGGCTGGAGCGGCTCCGCGACGTGATCCGGGCCGACAAGCGCTACGGGCGCTCGATCGGCTTCCGCTATCACGACGGCCAGCCGGGCATCGTCGAGGGGATGCTGTCGCGCGGCGACCGCCGGGTCGGTGCGGTGATCGAGGCCGTCTGGCGCGACGGCGGCCACTTCGACGGCTGGTCGGAGCACTTCTCCTACGAACGCTGGGTGCGGGCGGCGGAGCGGACCCTCGCCCCGCAGGGCGTCGGCATCGCCTGGTACACGACCCGGGAACGCGACTACGACGAGGTGCTGCCCTGGGACCACCTGGACGCCGGTCTCGACCGCGACTGGCTGTGGGACGACTGGCAGGACGCCCTCGACGAGCAGCCGGTCGACGACTGCCGCTGGAACCCCTGCTACGACTGTGGCGTCTGCCCGCAGCTGGACACCGAGATCCAGGTCGGTCCGAGCGGCCGTACGCTGCTGCCGCTGAGCCCGGTCCGCAACCCACTGGCTGCGGACTGAGAGCTCACCCCGACTGCTCCGAGCGGCCCACTGTGAGTGTCGGCTCACTGCGAGGCTCGGAGCAGTTCACTGCGACTGCTTCGAGCGGCTCACCACGAGTGTTCCGCGGGCTCACGGCGATCAGGCCGGGGGCTCACCTCGCTCGTTCCGAGGGGGTGGTGACGAGGGCGCGCGTCTCCATGGTCGCCTCGGTGGTGTCCGTCGAGCCGGACTCCGCAGAACGGGACTCCGCAGAACGGGACTCCGTCGAGCCGGACGCCGCGGCGCCGAGCGGGGTGGCAGGCGCTGCCCCGGCGCCGGCGGAACGCACCGGAAGGAGCTCGGGACGTCGCCGCCCGGCGACGTCCTCGACCCAGCCCAGGCACAGGATGGCGACGAGCAGCACCGCCAGGGTCGCGCCGAAGGCGATCAGGCCGGACTGCCACGGGGACGTGCCGGCCTTGCCCAGGATGCCGAACTTCCGGAGACTCCACAGCGCCACGAAGATCGCCGTGTTGCCCCACAGATAGATCGTCATGGCCCGGCGGTTGGAGAGGGTCACCCACTGTGAGAGCACCGGGACGCGGCTGACCCACTGCAGCGTCAACGGCAGGCGCAGGAGGATCATCGTGAAGCCCAGGTTGTAGAGAGCGGTCGCCATCGGGATGTCGGACACGTTGAACAGTCCCTGGCCCGGGCCGTGGAACAGCAGCGACCACGTCAGGGCGGCCACCGCCAGCAGGGCGCCGATGAGGACGGTCCTGGCGATCGAGAGACGGCGCAGGAGGCCGTCGTGGTGGTAGAAGCCGACCATCCAGCAGGCCGCGTACGTGGACACGGAGAGGACTCCGTCGGCGAGGGCGCTGTCGAGGGTGAGGATGTGTCCCGCCTCCAGCAGGAGCACCCCGAAGGGGAACACCATCATCAGCCGGCGCCAGTGACGCCACAGCCACAGCATCGGGCCGGACAGCAGCATCAGCCACAGGTACGTGCGGATGTACCACAGCGGAACGGCCCAATCGGCCCCGAGGTCACTGGCCGGCGGCTTGACCAGCGGGAAGACCCACCCCAGCACGGTGAGATCGAGCGGGCTCGCGTCCTCGCTCGTCGCGGTCCAGCCGGTCGCCAGCATGATCGGCACCAGGACCAGACCCATCGCCCACAGGGGTGGCAGGAGCCGACGCAGGCGCTTCCTCACCACCGGGCCGATCCCGGTGGTCGACCTGTCCAGGGACGCGGCCATCAGCGAACCCGCGAAGGCGAACATCACCCCCATCGACGGGAAGAGCAGCGGAAGCCAGGCCCACCCGAAGAGGTGGAACAGCAGGACACGGGTGAGTGCCACGGATCGCAGGACATCGATGTAGCGGTTGCGCATCCGGCCACTGGCGGCCGGGGACGGTGAACCCGCCGGCGATGGTGGGACGGCCGGAGACGGTGAGCCCGCGGCGGGGAGCGAGGAGTTGCCGGTCGGGGTCGCCGACTGATCGACCGCAGTCATGATGAGGCTCCTGCCCATGAGGGCCGACCGGCCGGCGCGGAGCCGCGGTCGGCGTCCATCGATCCGGTGCGCTCGAGCTTGTTCCACCTGACCTTGGTGCCCTTCCAGGCGGCGAACACCGATGCGTAGAGCAGGTAGGCGCGCAGCGGCTCGTACATCAGGCGGTAGATCGGCACCATCCACAGATGCGCCCAGTCCTCGTGCATCATCCGGATGGACAACACCACGAACAGCAGCTGGACGCCGACGAAGATCGCGAAGAAGGTGAGCGCGATCCGCGGCCCCTCCCGGTCGAGGCTGAGCACGGCCATGAGCGTGGTGAAGGGGATGAACACCAGCGGGATGAGCAGCGACAGCAGGTAGTTCGGGAGCACATACCAGCCCAGGCCCGGATGCTTGGGATTGAACAGCAGCCCGCGGTGCTTCCACATCGCCTGCATGGTGCCGTACGTCCAGCGAACTCGTTGCTTGAGCAGGTCATCGACCGACTCGGGCGCTTCGGTGAAGGCATAGGCCTCATCGTCCTGGGCCACGCGCCACCCGAGCTCGTGCAGCGTCAGGGCCAGATCGCAGTCCTCGGCCAGGTTGTCGGTGGCGTATCCACCGGCACTGGCGATCGCCGACTTGCGCCACGCCGCGCACGCGCCCGGAATGATCGAGATGCCCTCGATCGCATCCTGCGCCGAGCGGTCCAGCCCGATCTGGGTGAGGTACTCCAGGGCCTGCCACCGGGTCAGGAGATTCGTCCCGCGGTTGCCGACCCGGACCACCCCCGCGACCCCGCCGAGCGTGCCGTCCGGGTCGTTGGCGAAGTGCCGCACTAGGTTGCCGACGGTGTCCTCGGTGACGATGGTGTCGGCGTCCAGGGTGACGATGATCTCCCCCTGGGCCAGGGTCAGCCCGTTGTTCAGGGCCTGGGACTTGCCGGCGTTGGGCTGGCTGACGAGGCGGACCCGGGGGTCCTGGGCGGCCAGCGTCGCGATGATGCCGCCCGTGCCGTCGGTGGAACCGTCGTCGACCACGAGGACCTCGGTGATCGGGAACCGCGACGCCAGGACGGTCCGGATCGTACGTTCGATCACGGGTGCCTCGTTGTAGGCGGCGAGGAGCACGCTGACCGGAAGATCCATCTGCGCCGCATCGGGCCAGACCACCTTGCGGCGGCGACGGAAGCGGCCCACCGCGAGGATGGCGTTCAGACCGCCGAACA
The DNA here is from genome assembly GCF_034933565.1 of Raineyella sp. Taxonomy (NCBI): domain Bacteria; kingdom Bacillati; phylum Actinomycetota; class Actinomycetes; order Propionibacteriales; family Propionibacteriaceae; genus Raineyella; species Raineyella sp. Next base: position 38,516 of record NZ_JAYFNG010000015.1, on the reverse strand, counting down.
CGATGGTCAGCAGCACCGTCAGCCCGAACATGACGACCATGATCCGGGTCGGCCAGGTGTTGACGGCGGTGAGCGTGAAGAGGGCGGCCCGGTCGGCCCGGGGCACTGCGGCCGGCGCATTCACCGGCCCGATCACCGGGTTGGACTCGGCCATCGAGGTGAACGTGTAGCCGTACTTCTTGGCCTCAGGCACCAGCCGCTTCGTGATGTACTCGATGCCGCGCTCGCGATTGGGGCCACCCGCGTCGTGCATGAGCACCGTGAAGTTGTTGTCCGAACTGAGGTCGGGGAGACTGATGTCCGCGGCGGTCGCCCGAGGATCAGTGGCATGCTGCCAGTCGAGGGTGTCGAAGTCGTACGTCGCGTGGGCGTAGCCGATCCGCTGGGCGCGCAGGAGTGCCTCGAGCTGGTCCTGGGAGGTGCCGATGCCGCTGCCGTCGTCGTACGGCATCCGCCACAGGGTCGTCGTGTACCCGGTGATCGCTCGGATGACACGTTCGGTCACCACCAGCTCGAAGGTCTCGCGCCATCGCGGCACGGCACCGAGGTTGGGGTGGTAGATGGAGTGGCTGGCGATCGTGTGGCCCTCCGCGACCATCCTGCGGACGATGTCCGGGTGCAGGATGATGTTGCGTCCCTGCATGAAGAACGTGGCGTGGATGCCGTTCGCCTTCAGGGCATCGAGGAGTTCCGGGGTCACCTTGCCGTCGGGTCCGTCGTCGAAGGTCAGCGAGAGCGTCTTCCGGACGTCCGCGCCGTAGCCGTACGACTGGACCGCGTACGGCTTGTCCTTGACCTTCTCGGCTTCCTCCGGCGTCAGCGTGGCGAGACGCTGGCGCGTGAAGGGCTCGATCGCCTCGACGTGGCCGTTGACGTGGGTCAACTGGACGATACGGAGCATGGGCCCCACGCCGAACGACGGCACATCGGTGCCCAGGTCGGCGGCGGTGAGCTGTGAACTCTTCGCGTTCGCCGGGGCGTGCAGCGGCCGCATACCGATGCTGAGCAGGTAGCCGCCGCCGACGATCGCCACGGCCAGGAACACGGCCAGGACATATCGCGTGCGGCGCCATCGCCTCCCCTCAGGGTCAGCGAAGATATGGGTCCCGGAGACGCGGGACGTGTTTCGGGCAGCCTTCGGCCGCGGAGTCGTTCTGGACACTATGTTCTTACCCCCCGTAAGAGCTGTGTGGAGCCTGAGCGTTTTCCCCGATGGTGGAGGTTCCCCCCCGATGGTGGAGAGGAGCAGCGGTCTTCCTCGGGAAGCCTACCCGGCCCCACGACAGGGGTGAAATCCCGGCCCATCGTGGATCCGGCGGTCACGGGGTCGAGGGGGCGGAGGTCGGCACAGGCTGGGACGGTTGGGTCGTAGGACCCGGGGCAGAGGACGGGGACGCGGGGACGACCGGGACAGTGGGTGACACGACATCCGGCGGCGCGAGCGAGGCCGAGGGATGCAGTGCCGACGCCGCCGGGGGAGCGGGGGCGTCCGGGGCTCCCGCCGTCGAACGCCCGGCCGAGGTGGCCGGCGGCGTGCCCTTGACGGCGACGGGGGCCAATGAACTCCGTGGCGGCCTGGTGGCGTACGAGGACGTGTCGAAGTCCTCCACCGGGCGGCCTGTGGTGGCCACCTTCATGTAGTCCAGCCAGGTCATCGTCGGGTAACCGGCTCCGAAGAAGGTCTGGTCCCCCGGCGCACGATAGGGGTCGAGGTCCGCGGTGCCGTCGTCGCCCGCCACGAACATCACTGCGGTCGAGATCTGCTTGGTGTAGGCGACGAACCAGCCCGCCGCGATCCGGTCGCCGACACCGGCGGTGCCGGTCTTGCCCGCCACAGGACGTCCCAGCGCGGAGGCACGGGCACCGGTGCCCTCGTTGACGACCGACTCCAGGGCGTACGTGGTGTCGGCCGCGGTCTTCGCGTCCACGGTGTTCTGCTCGGCAGGATCGGCCTGGTAGAGGACGTTCCCGGCACTGTCCTTGACCTCACGGATGACATGGACGCCATTGCGGACGCCGCTGTTGGCGAGGGTGGCGTACGCGTTGGCCATGTCGACCGGGCTCGCCTCCGCTCCGCCCAGGGCGACGCGGTCGGTCGGATCCCAGCCGCCCGCCCGAGGGACACCGGCGTCGTTCGCGGCCCGGATGACCTCCTGCGGACCGTTCTTCATCTTCGAGGTCAGGTCCACGAAGGCGGTGTTGATCGAGGCCGCGGTCGCCTGCAGCAGGGTCACGGTGCCGTACTGGATGCCGAACTCGTTGCGGACAGGCTGGGACTCTCCCCGGGGAGTGAAGCTGTCGCCGCGCAGTGGGGTGTCGAGTGTGAAGCTGTTGCGGATCCCTGCGACGAGGCCGAACGCCTTGAACGTCGAGCCGGTCATCCGGGCCGTGGTGGCCCAGTTGCGAGAGTTCTTCACGAAATCGTCACCGCCGTACAGGGCGATCAGCCCACCTGTCTCGGTGTCGACCGACGCGATCGCGGCATGGACACCGGCACCCTGCTGCTTGCGTGCCCCGGCCGCGTCGGTCGCCTGGCCCTGGTAGGTCCGGGCCGCCTTCTCCGCGGCCGCCTGGGCCGCCGGCTCGAACGTCGTGGTGATCTGCAGGCCCCCACCGTTGATCTGGGCGTCGGTGAAGTCGAGGGACCGCAGCTCCTTTTGGGCCATGTGGACCAGGAACCCCCGTGGGCCCGCGTAGACGGCCTGCGGCGGGACGTTCGCCAGTGTCGGCAGTGCACCCCGGTATTCGTCGAACTGCTGCTGCGTGATCGACTTCTCCCCGAGCATGCCCGAGAGCACGTACTGGTAGCGGGACTCGAGGCGGGCCGTGTTGTCCGCGGTGATGCTGGGATCGAGCAGACTGGGGTTCTGGACGACCGCCGCGAGCACGGCCGCTTCGGGCACCGTCAGATCCTTGGCATCCTTGCCGAACCAGCTCTGGGCCGCGGTCTGGACGCCGTACGCTCCGCGACTGAAGTAGACAGTGTTGAGGTAGTCCGTGAGGATCTCGTCCTTCGACTCCCGGTTGTTCACCTTCAGCGCCAGCACCACTTCCTTCAGCTTGCGGGTGACGGTGCGCTCCGATGTCAGGTACATCAGCCTGACGTACTGCTGGGTGATGGTCGAGCCGCCCTGCAGGTCACGGCCGGTCACGATCGCGCCGAGGGCACGGGCCATGCCGGTGGGAGAGATCCCCGGGTTCGTCCAGAACGTACGGTCCTCAGCGGCGACCGCCGCGTCCTTCATCGCCCGGGGGATCTGCTCACTCGGCACGGCGATGCGGTTCTGTTCTGCCAGCGCGGCGAGCTCGGTCGTCCCATCGGCGAAGTAGAGGCGAGACTGGCTGGACTGGAAGCTTGCGTTCGGGTCGGGGAGCCGTGTGACGCCGTACAGGCCGCCGAAGGCCAGGCCGGCGGCCAGCGCGAGGCCGACGACTCCGGCCACCAGCCCGACGAGGATCTTCTTCCCGACAGCGAGCTTCGCCCACCGTGACGTGGCAGGGCTGTTCTCGGCACTGTCGGCCACGTTGGCACTGTCGGCACGGTTCTCGGCACTGTTGTCGGCCATGTCAGCCATGGATCTCCTGGGTGATCGACGATCTGCGGCGGGTCTCATCGGGAGTGACCACAGAGGGACAGGGGGTGTGCTTGCCCGGGGCGTTCGGCTCGCGGGCCGTGACAGTCAGGGGGTCTGCGAGGCGCGATGGTCACGGGGTCCGCAGACCGCGGCAGTCATGGGGTGCACAGGGGGGACACCTCGAGGCGGAAGTGGTCGCCATAGATGTCCCAGGCCAGTGGGGCGCGCAGGTCCAGCTCTCCCGCGGCCAGCAGGCCCCGTTGGGCGGTGGACACCCGGGTGGCGGTCCCGGATGAGACCTCCTGCAGCATGTACGCCTCCCGGGCGGTCAGCCAGGCCTCCAACCAGGTCTTCTCCTGGCCGCCCTCGGACGGCGGCCGGGCATGCCGCCGGGCGTCGTCATGGATGGTGCGGAAGCCGCTCTCGCCGTGCTGGATCATCGCGTCGTAGTAGGCGAACTGCCCGAAGGACCGCAGTCCGTCCCGGTCGGCGGCCTGCAACGCCGGGGTCAGGTACCAGTCGTGGGCCAGCTGGAGCTGGGTGTCGCGGAAGACGGAGTCGGTCGCCGCCGCCTGCCAGGCCTGGACGAACGCCGGGCCGAGTCCGGCCTGCGAGGAGGTCCCGTTCACCGCCTCGAGCGCGGACCGGTACGGTGCCAGCTTGTTGTCATCGGGCCGGGCGGCGGCATAGCGGCGGACCAGTTCGAGCATGCTGGAGGTCTTCGAGGTGAAGCCGATGATCCCGCCGGTGTAGCCCCGATTCCACTGGTCGCTGCCCTCGACGTTGTACTGGAGGAAGCCGACCTGGTCCTCCCAGTACAGCGAGGAGTTCTCCGCCGAGGAGACCATCATCTGGGCCACCGCCTGCTTGCGCGGATTGCTGTGGAGATCTCCGCTCAGCGCCAGCGGCGACACACATCTGACGAACTGGCTGTGTCGGGGTAGCGACGGCTGCACCACTGTCAGCAGTCCCATGACCAGCACCAGCGCACCGATGACAGCGGCGACCCAGCTGATCCGACGACGACGGCGGCCGCGGCGCCGGCCGGGGCCGGCATCACCCGACGCAGCCGTGCCGACCGCCCGACGACGTCGCGCTCCCGCTGACGGGTCATGCCGGTCACCCGGGACGTCAGTCCCGGTCATCGGGCCACCAGGGCCGGGCGGGAACGGCTCTCACCGGTGGTGCGCTGAGTGCTCAGGACGACCGTCACGGCGAGAAGGCCGCCAAGGGCCTTCGGGAGAGGCCGACGCCTGCCCGCCGGATCAACGCGGACGATCTTCCGCTGGCCGGGGACCGGTCGCCGGATCCTGGCACAGCGCCGCAGAGCCGAATCTCTCAACAATGGTCGTTCCCCCCCAGGTCGGCCAAGGTGTCGCGCCTGCCCACGTGAGTGGGCCTGCGCCGGTTACCTCGCCCCAACGTAACCCAACCGACCCGGCTGGACAACCGGGCGTTCCCGGCCGCCCACCGGCATCGCGGTCAGGCGGCCGGCGGTCAGGCGCCCGGAGCGGGGGGAGCGGGGGCGTGGGGACGCCGGCGGGAGGGGCGGGGAAACCGAGGCGCCCGGGAGGGGTCAGTCCGCGATGACCTTCGGGTACCGCGGATCCCACATCTGGTCGTAGACGCCCTGGATCCGGTCGCTCAGCGGGCGAGTGGCCAGGCCTTCCTCCTCCGCGGCGGCGACGACGGCCAGCGCGACGGTCGCCGAGACCGCCCGCAGGTCGTGGATGCCGGGCAGCAGCGAGGCGCCCCGGACGTTGGTGCGGCTGAGCGTCGCCACCGCCCTGGCCGAGGCGGCGATCATCCCGTCGGAGACCCGGGTGGCGCGGCAGGCGGCGACGGCGAGCCCGATGCCGGGGAAGACCAGCGCGTTGTTGGCCTGGGCGATGGTGTGGCGGACCCCGTCGTATTCGACCGGCCCGAACGGCGACCCGGTGGCGATCAGCGCCCGCCCCTCGGTCCAGGCCAGCAGGTCGGCCGGGACGGCCTCCGCCTTCGTCGTCGGGTTGGACAGCGGCAGGATGATCGGACGCTCGACGTGGGCGGCCATCTGACGGATGACCGGCTCGGTGAAGGCACCAGGCTGGGCGGAGGTGCCGATCAGCACGGTGGGTCGGACGTTGCGGACCACGTCCGCGAGGTCGTACCGGCCGGGGGCGGTGAGCTCCCAACCGCTCAGCTCCGCGTCCCGGCGGGCGTACTCCACCTGGAACGGGCGCATCCGGTCGCCGAGGCCCTCCCGTAGCAGGCCCCGCGACCCCAGGCACCAGAAGCGCCGGTCCGCCTCTGCCACGCTGAGGCCGTCGGCGACCATCATGTCCCGGAGCAGGTCGGCGATGCCGATGCCGGCGGTCCCGGCGCCGTACACGACGATCCGCTGCTCGTCGAGGCGCCCACCGGTCGTCCGTAGTGCCGCCAGCACGGCAGCCACCACCACGGCCGCGGTGCCCTGGATGTCATCGTTGAAAGCGCAGTAGTCGCCCCGGTAGCTGTCCAGGACCTTGTGCGCGTTCGCGGCCCCGAAGTCCTCGAAGTGGACCATCGCGTGCGGGAACATCGAGGTCGCCGTCTCCATGAACTGCTGGATGAACGCGTCGTAGCGCTCGCCGCGGACCCGGGAGTGCCGCTCACCCAGGTAGTGCTCACTGCTCAGCAGGGCCACGTTGTTCGTGCCGACATCGAGGACGACGGGCAGCACCCGCTGCGGATGGATGCCGGCGGCGGCGGTGTAGACGGCCAGCTTGCCGACCGCGATCCGTACGCCACCGACGCCCTGGTCGCCGATGCCGAGGATCCCCTCGGAATCGGTCACCACGATCAGGTCGACGTCCTCGGGTGCCTGACCGTACGCACCGAGTGCCTGGACCATGTCCTCGGGGTGGTCGATCGACAGGAAGACACCGCGCGGACGCTGCATCCAGAAGCTGTACTTCTCGATCGCCTCGCCGATCGTCGGGGTGTAGACGATCGGCAGCATCTCCTCCAGGTGCTCGGCGAGCAGCCGGTAGTACAGGACCTCGTTGCGGTCGTGCATCGCCTCGAGGTAGTTGTTCTTGGCCAGGTCGGTGGGCTGCTCGAGGTACTGCTCGTAGACCTTCTTGAGCTGGGAGTTCAACGAGGTCACGCCCGGCGGGAGGAGCCCCGCGATGCCCAGGGCCTCCCGGTCCGCGTGGCGGAAGGCGGTGCCCTGGTTGATCATCGGCAGCGCGAGGACGTCACGCCCCCGCACATGGATGTGGACGGTCTCGCCATCGGGACCGTGCAGGAATTCGTACGGAGCAGTGCCCATGGTGGCAGTCTACCGAGGGTCTACGACAGCGGCCGTGGTGGGCCGGTCGCGACGGCCGGCTCGGCCGGCCCGGCTGTTGCCCGGTCCGGCGGTTGTTCGCTCCGGAGGTGCCCGGTCCGGCGGTTGTTCGCTCGGGAGGTGCCCCTCCGGCGGTGGCACGGCCCGACAGTTTCGCGGCCCGCCGGGCAGGGGAGAGGCGGCGCTCAGCCGGGGTGGTCCTGGCTGCGGGTGGGATCAGGCCAGGCCGGTGAGGCCGTCGACGCTCCCGGTGGCCGGCATCCCGGCCAGGACGTACTGGTCGTAGACGTCCTCCCAGGTGCAGAGGTCACGCGGTTGCTCGCCCTGCAGGCACAACTCGAGGCGGCCGAGGCAGGTGGTCCAGCCCGCGGCGTTGAGCGCGGCCAGATCACGGTCGGCGAGGTAGATCGTCATGGTCAGCAGCGTCGAGTCGCCGTCCGGCACCAGGTCGAACCAGACCTCGTCGGCGCCGAAGGTGAACCCGAGTCGTTCGGCCTCCTCGTACGCCAGGACGGTGCCGAGCATCGGGTCGAAGCCCTCGTTCCCGAAGAACACCGTGCCGCCCTCGCGGGGCTCCAGCGTCACCTGGGCCGGGAACCACCGATCGAGGCGCGCGGTCTCGGTGAGTGACAGCCACACCCGGCGTGGCGGCCGGGGGTGATGCAAGGTGAAGCGTACGGCGGGGCGGCCGTGCAGGGTACGGAAGGATCCGAGGTTCATCGGCTGGCTCCTGGGAGGGTGATGCGGAGGACATCCACACGTCGGTCCGGGTGCGCCGCTGCACGGTGGCGGAAGGGTCCCCGACGGGGCGGGATCCACCGTCCACGATAGGTGGATCGCCGGCGTCGCGCCCGTCGCGTCCCGCTGGGGCAGCGGCGACCGGTGCCGCCGGGTAGGCTGGCGCCTCGTGGCATCCCAGCAGCAGCCCGAACAACAGGCCCCACCGGTCCAACGGCTCCGGATCCGGTACGCCAAGCGCGGCCGGGCACGGTTCGCTTCGCATCGTGACGTCGTACGGGCCTTCGAGCGGGCGCTGCGACGGGCGCACGTCCCGATGGCCTACTCCTCGGGGTTCAATCCGCACCCGCGGATCTCGTACGCCAACTCCTCGCCGACCGGGGCCGCGACCGAGGCGGAATACCTCGAGATCGGGCTGGCCGAGACCTGCGATCCGGACAAGGTGCTCACCGCTCTCAACGAGGCGATGCCGGACGGGCTGGTGCTGGTCGAGATCCGCGACGCCGTCGCGGGCAAGGTCAGCGACGGGCTGGAGGCGTCCGTCTGGCGGGTGGAACTGCCCGGCGCGGATGGGCGGGCGATGGCCGACGCGGTCCGGCTGTTCCTGGATCGCGACGAGCTGGTCACCGAGCGGATGACCAAGAACGGCCCGCGATCGTTCGACGCCCGGGCCGATGTGAAGGGGATCAGCGCGTACGCCACCGGCGGGGTGCCGATGCTCGACCTGGTGATCGCCCACGGGGAGCCGCTGGTGCGCCCCGACGATGTGCTGCGGGTGCTGCACGAGCTGCACCCGGACTTCGCCATTGCCGACCCGGCCAGGATCACCCGGCTGATCCAGGGCCGCCTCGAACTGGGCAGGGTGATCGCGCCCTGGTGATCACCCGGGCGCTGATTGCCAGGGCATTGATCACCAGGTGCTGATTGCCAGGCGTTGATCACCGGCGCGCCGACCGATCGGGCGGCTGTCCGGTGCGCGAGGTCGGGCCACCACGCCCGACCGGGGTCGGGTCAGATGCGTGACCGAGGCCGGGTCAGATGCTCGACCGGGGTCGGGTCAGGCGCCGATCAGGTCGGAGGTGCTCGCGGTGCTGCGGGCCTCGGTCGGCCGCCGTACGGACAACGCGAGATCGGTGGCGGCGATCATCACCAGGCACACCCCGAGCAGGTGCACGATGATCAGCCCGCGCGGCAGGCCGGCGAAGTACTGCACATAGCCGACCGCGCCCTGCAACAGCAACACCCCGAGCAGGGCGTACGACTGGCGACTGCGCAGCTTGACGACCAGATAGATCGTCACCGCGACCAGCAGCCACACGCTCATCGCATGGACCTTGGCGATGGTCTCCAGCTCGAGCCCGGTGCGCGGGGAGGTCAGGTCACCGGCATGCGGACCGGAGCCGGTGACCAGGGTGCCGAGGTAGACCGCGACCCAGGTCAGCGCGTACGCCACCCGGGTGAGGGCGACCGGGAGGGGGGCCACCACCGTGGTCGGCCGGCGCCGGGCCAGGGCGAGGGCCCAGGTGCAGATACTGATCAGCGCCGCGGACAGCAGCAGGTGGATGGCGACCAGGTAGGGGCTGAGCCGCACCCACACGGTGATGCCGCCGACGACCGCCTGCAGGACGATGCCGACCATCACCAGCAGGCTGAGCGTCCGGACCCGCGGCACCGGGGCGCCGTTCTCCCGGGTGCGCCAAGCGGCGATGATGGTGCCGATCGCGACGACGATCAACACGAAGGTGAGCAGCCGGTTGCCGAACTCGATCGCCCCGTGCAGGCCGTTCGCCGGCAGCGTGACGTAGGAGTCCGGGGTGCACTTGGGCCACTGGGAGCAGCCGAGTCCCGAGCCGGTGACACGGACGATGCCGCCGGTGAGGACGATGCCGCTGTTGGCGATGAGGTTGGCCAGCGACCAGCCACGCAGTGCGCGGGGGGTGCCGAACAGGCGGGTCATGAGGTCCAACGGAACGCCTTTCGTGCGGCCAGTGCGCCGAGCACCGACCAGATCAACCCGACGATGAGTGGCTGCCACAGCACGGTGCCGTCGGACCAGGCGCGGAGCGACTCCCCGACGGCGGCGGTGGGCAGCAGCGCGATCACGGGACGTACGACCTGCGGGTAGCGGGCCAGCGGCAGCATCACCGCGCCGCCCATCAACAGCACAAGATAGATGAGGTTGGCCAGGCCGAGGGTGACCTCCGCCCGCAGTGTGCCACCCAGCAGCATCCCCAGCGCCGCGAAGGCCAGCCCGCCGAGCACCGTGGTGACCGCCGCCACCAGCGTGGGGGCCACCCCGCCGACCGGGCGCCAGCCCAGGGCCAGGGCGACCACGGCGAGGACGGCCAGCTGGCCGATGGTGACGAGCACCAGGGAGAGAGCCTTGCCGAGCAGCAGCCCGCTACGCCCCAACGGGGTGGGGGAGAGCCGCTCGAGGACGCCGTAGCGCCGCTCGAAACCGATGTTGATCGCCAGCGAGGTGAAGCAGGTCGACCACACCGCCAGCGCGAACACCGAGGGGGCGAGCTCGCGGAACCCCAGCCCCATCGCCGGCCCGAACCACTTGCCGCCGACCAGGAACGCGATCGGGATGACCAGGGCCAGCAGCAGCTGTTCGCCGTTGCGGACCATCAGCTTGGTCTCGGTCAGGGCATGGCTCCACACCCGACGCCCGGCGGGAGCCGCCCCGGGAGCGGGGGAGTAGTCGGGCGTGGTCACGGGGCCTCCTGTCGTGGATGGTGCCGAGGTGCCCCTCGTGGGTGCATCCGGGCGTCTCATGGGTGCATCCGGGCGTCGGTGTTGGCCAGGAACACGTCCTCCAGCGACTCGCCGTCGGCGGTCAGCTCCTCGACCGTGCCGGACAGGGCGATCCGGCCGTGGTCGATGATCCAGATCCGGTCGGCCAGCTCGGCCGCCTCGTCCATCAGGTGCGTGGTGAGCAGCACCGACACGCCGGCGTCGCGCAGCTCGCCGATCAGGGCCCAGACCGAGCGGCGTGAGTGCGGGTCCATCCCGGCGGTCGGCTCGTCGAGGAAGACGAGATCGGGGCGCCCGACGAGTGCGCCGGCCAGGTTGACCGCCTGCTGCTGGCCACCGGAGAGCCGCCGGTAGGGGGTGGCGGCGAAGTCGTACAGCCCGAGTCGCTCGGCCAGCGGCTCGATCGGCAACGGGTGTGCGTACAGCGACGCGAGGTAGCGCAACAGTTCCAGCGGACGTACGCCGGACCAGGCGCCGGTCGACTGCGGCATCATCCCGACCCGACCGGTGGCGCAGGCGCCGGCCACGTCGTCACCCATGATCCGGACCGTGCCGGCCTCGGGGGTGAGGATGCCGGTGCAGCACCGGATCATGGTCGTCTTCCCGGCGCCGTTGGGGCCGAGCAGGGCGGTCACCCGGTCCTGCTCGGCGCGCAGCGAGAGGTGGTCGATGATGGTGCGCCCGCCGAGGCGTACGACCAGGTCGTCGATCTCGAGGGCGGCGGGGGTGTCGGGCACCCGACGAGTCTAGGTCGGGCGAAGCTGAGAAACGGGTGAGGGAGGCCGGGTGGACGCGGCTACGTGGCGTCCGTCACAACCGGTCGACGGGTGCTGCCGCGGAGGTGCCGCGCCCTGTCAGACCGTTGGCTCTCGCGTCAGACCGTCTGCGTGCCCGCGGACGTTCCGTCGCCTCCGCGGACGTCGGTTGGTTTCGGCGGACGTTGGTGGGTCCCCTCAGGTGCTTCCGCGGACGTTGGTGAGTTCCCGCGGATACCTCGGTGTCCGCGGGAACAGCGCAAAGTCCGCGGGAACCGACGGAGCTCGCCGCATCGATCTGTATGGGCATCCTGTACGGGCATCGGCTTGCGGGTCGGGTCTGCCGATACGTCCGTCCGGCCAGGGGCCGGGCCCCGCCGGTCGGGTTCCTCCGGTCACCACCGCCCGGGGCCGGTCGGGTTCGTCCGGTCACCGCCCGGGGCCGCCGGTACATCCCATGGCATCGATCTGTTCTGATGTCACGCCCTGTTCGCCAGGGCGGTCACCCCCTTCACGACCGACGGTCCGGCCCCTAGCCTGAACGGGCGATCCCGCGGCAGGGCACACCGGGCCCGCAACGACGCGCCCCGAAAGGAAACACGAGGATGAGCGAGCAGAACCCCGAGATCGGCCGGTCCGTGCAGACCGGTGACATCGTCACCAACTACCACGACGTCGGCGAAGGCGCGCCGGTGCTGCTGTTCCACGGCTCCGGGCCGGGCGTCAGCGCATGGGCCAACTGGCGGCTGCTGATCGGCGCCCTGTCGCCGAAGTACCGGATGCTCGCCCCTGACTTCGCCGGCTTCGGCTTCTCCGAGGTGCCCGACGGCATCACCTACAGCCGCCAGGTCTGGCTGGACCAGATGATCGCCTTCATGGACGCGACGGGTGTGGAGAAAGCGTCGGTGGTCGGCAACTCGTTCGGCGGCTCGATGGCGCTGGCACTCGCCATCCACCACCCCGAGCGGGTCGACAAGGTCATCCTGATGGGCGCCGCCGGCGTCCCGTTCGAGCTGACCGACGGTCTGGACCGGGTCTGGGGCTACCAGCCTTCGATCGAGAACATGGGCCGACTGATGCGCGAGACCTTCGCGTACGACCCGTCGCTGATCACCGACGACCTGGTCCGGATGCGCTACGAGGCCAGTATCCGCCCCGGCGCCCAGGAGGCGTTCTCCGCCATGTTCCCCGAGCCCCGCCAGAGCGGGATCGACGGGCTGGCGCACGCCGAGGCGGACGTCCGGACGATCGGCCATCCGACACTGGTCGTCCACGGCCGCGACGACAAGGTCATCCCGCTGACGAACTCGCTGACCCTGCTCGACTGGATCGACAACAGCCGGCTGCACGTCTTCGGCCGCTGCGGTCACTGGACCCAGATCGAGAAGGCCCAGGAGTTCGCGCAGCTGGTCGACAACTTCCTGGAGGGCATCGGCTGAGCCCACGACCCGCGCGGGGAGTCTCGCCCCGGGGCCGACATCGCTCGGCTCCGGGGCGAACCATGTCCGGCCCTGGCGTGCGGCTCGCCCGGCCGCGAGGCGAACCACGTCCGGCCCTGGCGTACTGCACGCCTGGCCCCGGGCGAGACGTGTCCGGCTCCGGGGTGCACCACGCCTGGGCTCCGACATGTCCGGTCCCGGGGGCGAAGCCCGTCCGCCGGATGCCCGGTGCGCGCCGGCTCAGCGTCCAGCATGCGGTTTTGGCACGCAGCTGTTTTGACTTCGTGGTGATTAAGACAACAATGGCGTTGTGAAATCCTCCCGGGTGGACGTGACGCGCCCGTCCGGTGGCCTCGAAGCCACCGCGACGGAGCGTACGACCCTGCCCACCCCGAGCGTCCGCGACGCCGAGCAGACGACCCGGGAGCGGGTGGCCCGCTCGATCCTCGAGCACGGTCCCTCGACCGCCGGTCAGCTCGCCGACCGTCTGGACCTCACCCCGGCCGCCGTCCGCCGCCACCTCGCCTACCTCGAGGAGGAGGGCGACCTGAGCAGCGAGGAGCAGCGGGTCTACGGGTCCCGCGGTCGCGGGCGTCCTGCCAAGGTCTTCCTGCTCACCGACGCCGGCCGCACCCATTTCCCCTCCGCGTACGACGAGCTGGCGATCCAAGCACTGCGACAGCTGCAGGCGCTGGCCGGTGACCCGGCGATCGAGCGGTTCGCCGAGGACCGGGTCTCCGACGTCGTCCGGCGCTACCAGCTGATCCTCGAGGAATCCGCTGCCGAGGGGGAGGCGATCGCCGCTCCCGATGCGCTTGCCCGGGCCCTGAACGACGAGGGCTACGTCGCGACGATGCAGCCGTCCCGCAGCGGCGAGCAGCTCTGCCAGCACCACTGCCCGGTCTCGCACGTGGCGGAGGAGTTCCCGGAGCTGTGCGCCGCCGAGACCGAGGTCTTCTCGCGGCTGCTCGGCGTCCACGTCCAGCGCCTCGCCACCATCGCCGACGGCAACGGCGTCTGCACGACGCACATCCCCGACCCGGCCGTCCTCGCCGGGCGACGCCACACCATCCCCCAGACCGACGCGCCCGCTCCCGCGGGACGCACTCAGACTGACGCGTCCGCTTTCGCGGCGCGTGCCCAGACCGACGCGCCCGCTCCCGCGGGGCGTGCCACCACCGATGCCACCCACCAGGAGGGCTGACCGATGACGCAGGTGACCAACGAGCCGCAGCTCACGCAGGCCGAGCAGATCGATGCGCTCAGCCACTACGAGTACGGCTGGCACGACCGTGACGAGGCGGGTGCCTCCGCCCAGCGCGGGCTCAACCCTGCCGTCGTGGGCAACATCTCCGGGCTCAAGCACGAGCCGGAGTGGATGCTGCAGCGCCGGCTCAAGGCGCTGAAGCTGTTCGAGCGCAAGCCGATGCCGACCTGGGGTGCCGGGCTCGACGACATCGACTTCGACAACATCAAGTACTTCGTCCGCTCCACCGAGAAGCAGGCCCAGTCCTGGGAGGATCTGCCGGCGGACATCAAGAACACCTACGACAAGCTGGGCATCCCCGAGGCCGAGAAGGCCCGGCTGGTGGCCGGTGTCGCCGCGCAGTACGAGTCCGAGGTCGTCTACCACAAGATCAACGAGGAGCTGGAGCGCCAGGGTGTCATCTTCCTGGACACCGACACCGGCCTCAAGGAGCACCCGGAGATCTTCCAGGAGTACTTCGGCACCGTCATCCCGGCCGGCGACAACAAGTTCGCCTCGCTGAACACCGCCGTGTGGTCGGGCGGCTCGTTCATCTACGTGCCCAAGGGCGTGCATGTCGAGATCCCGCTGCAGGCCTACTTCCGGATCAACACCGAGAACATGGGCCAGTTCGAGCGGACGCTGATCATCGCCGACGAGGGCTCGTACGTGCACTACGTCGAGGGCTGCACCGCCCCGATCTACAAGTCCGACTCGCTGCACTCCGCGGTCGTCGAGATCATCGTCAAGAAGAACGCCCGGGTGCGCTACACGACGATCCAGAACTGGTCGAACAACGTCTACAACCTCGTCACCAAGCGCGCCGTCTGCGAGGAGGGTGCGACGATGGAGTGGATCGACGGCAACATCGGATCCAAGGTGACGATGAAGTACCCGGCGGTCTACCTGATGGGTGAACACGCCCGCGGCGAGACCCTGTCGATCGCCTTCGCCGGCGAAGGGCAGCACCAGGACCCCGGCTCGAAGATGGTGCACCTGGCCCCCAACACCTCCAGCTCGATCGTCTCGAAGTCGGTCGCCCGGGGTGGTGGTCGGTCCTCGTACCGCGGCCTGGTCCAGGTCGAGGAGGGCGCGTACAACTCGAAGTCGTCGGTGCGCTGCGACGCCCTGCTGGTCGACACCATCTCCCGCTCCGACACCTACCCGTACGTCGACATCCGCGAGGACGAGGTGTCGATGGCCCATGAGGCCACCGTCTCGAAGGTCTCCGAGGACCAGCTGTTCTACCTGATGTCGCGCGGCATGGCCGAGGACGAGGCGATGGCGATGATCGTGCGCGGCTTCGTCGAGCCGATCGCCAAGGAGCTCCCGATGGAGTACGCCCTCGAGCTCAACCGCCTGATCGAGATGCAGATGGAGGGGGCCGTCGGCTGATCCCGGACCCCGCCGCCCCACCCGTACGACCCGAGAAAGTGACCCCGTTGTCCGTCGATACCGCTTCCACCCCAGGCCTGTCCACCGCGCCGTCCACCGGTGCCGTGGCCCCTGCCCAGCGCATCCCCAGCCTGCCGAAGATCGCCTCCCACCTGCACGCCACTCCGTCCTGGGACGTCGCTGACTTCCCCGTCCCCCGGGGGCGCGAGGAGATCTGGCGGTTCACGCCGCTGAAGCGGCTGCGGGGCCTGCTGGAAGCCGGTGCCACCGGCGACCGGCTGCGCTGGGAGACCAGCCTGCCCCAGGGGGTCACCCTCACCCGGATCAGCAGTGCGGAGGCCCGGGCCCTGGGCGGTCGCGCCCCGATGGACCGGCTCGCGGTCCTCGCGGCGGCGAACGCCGACGGTGCCGTCCGGGTCGACATCCCGGCGGAGACCGAGTCGGCCGAGCCGGTCATCCTCACCCTCACCGGAGAGGGCGCCGACACCGTCGTCCACGAGCACGTCGTCATCACGGTCGGCCACCACGCCACGGCGACCATCGCCCTGGAGCATTTCGGCTCGGCGACGTACGACGCGTACGTGTCCGTCCTGGTCGGCGAGGGCGCCACGGTCAACCTCGTGGAGCTGCAGCTGTGGGACGAGGACGCCGTGCACACGGGGCAGACCTCGGTGCAGGTCGGCCGGGACGCCTCGGTGCGGGCCGTCACCGCCACCCTCGGCGGCGACCTGGTCCGGCTCACCCAGACCACCGACTACGCCGGGGTGGGCGGCGAGCTGCACCAGTACGGCATCTACTTCGCCGACGCCGGCCAGCACCTCGAGCACCGCCTGCTGGTCGACCACGCCACCCCCAAGTCGGTCTCCCGGGTGGACTACCGCGGGGCGCTGCAGGGCAAGGACGCCCACACCGTCTGGATCGGTGACGTGCTGATCCGCAAGACGGCCGAGGGCATCGACACGTACGAGTCGGACCGCAACCTGGTCCTCACCGATGGCTGCCGCGCCGACGCCGTGCCGAACCTGGAGATCGAGACCGGCGAGATCGGCGGCGCCGGGCACTCCGCCACCACCGGCCGGTTCGACGACGAGCACCTGTTCTACCTGCAGAGCCGGGGGATCCCGGAGGCGGAGGCACGACGCCTGGTGGTGTTCGGTTTCTTCACCGAGATCATCAACAAGATCGGCGTCCCCGACATCGAGCAGCGCCTGCTGGCCGCCGTCACCGAGGAGCTCTCGGCCACCGTCGGTGCCGACCCGGCCTCGGCGCCCACCGCCTGATCGGCCCCCAGCCCCTGATCGACATGCACAACCCGGTCGACGTCCCCGCCTGATCGACCCCCTCGTCCCGACTTCATTCCCACACAGGAGAACCCACCCATGGCAACCCTCGAGATCCACGACCTGCACGTCCAGGTGGAGACCGACAACGGCCCGAAGCCCATCCTCAAGGGCGTCGACCTCACTATCCGCTCCGGCCAGACGCACGCGATCATGGGCCCGAACGGCTCCGGCAAGTCGACCCTGGCCTACACGCTGGCCGGGCACCCGAAGTACACCGTCACGGCCGGCACCGTCACCCTCGACGGTGCGGACATCCTCGCGATGACCACCGACGAGCGGGCCCGGGCCGGCCTGTTCCTCGCCATGCAGTACCCCGTCGAGGTGCCCGGTGTCTCCGTCGCCAACTTCCTGCGCACCGCCAAGACCGCCGTCGACGGTCAGGCGCCGAAGATCCGCACCTGGACCAAGCAGGTCACCGAGGCGCTGGGCCGGATGGACCTCGACCCCAGCTTCGCGCAGCGGTCGGTCAACGAGGGCTTCTCCGGCGGTGAGAAGAAGCGCCACGAGATCGCCCAGCTGGAGCTGCTCAACCCGAAGGTCGCGATCCTCGACGAGACCGACTCCGGCCTCGACATCGACGCCCTGCGGGTCGTCTCCGAGGGCGTCAACCGGTTCGTCGGGCAGGGCGACCGCGGCGTGCTGCTGATCACCCACTACACGCGGATCCTGCGCTACATCAAGCCTGACGTCGTGCATGTCTTCGTCGACGGCCACATGATCACCCAGGGCGGCCCCGAGCTGGCCGAGGAGCTGGAGGCGGAAGGCTACGACAAGTACGTGAAGGCGGCCCGCGTCGATGCCTGACACCCTGATGTCCACCGGCGGTGCGGTGGTCGACGGGTACGACGTCGATGCCGTACGCCGGGACTTCCCGGCCCTGGCGCGCACCGTCGGCGACCACCCGCTGGTCTACCTGGACTCGGCGAACACCTCGCAGAAGCCCCGCCAGGTGATCGAGGCGCTGACCGACTTCTACGCCCACCACAACGCCAACGTGGCCCGTGCCATGCACATGCTCGGCGCGGAGGCGACGGCGGCGTACGAGGGCGCGCGGGCGAAGATCGCCACCTTCATCGGGGCCGCCGAGGCCCGCGAGGTGATCTTCACCAAGAACGCGTCCGAGGCACTCAACCTTGCCGCGCACACCCTCGGGTCCCGTCTCGGTCCCGGCGACGAGGTGGTGATCTCCGTGATGGAGCACCACTCCGACATCGTGCCGTGGCAGCTCGTCTGCCAGCGCACCGGTGCCACCCTGCGCTGGTTCGACGTGACCGAGGAGGGCCGCCTCGACCTGGTGAAGGCCGAGGCCGAGGGCCTGGTCAACGAACGCACCAAGGTCGTCGCGATCACCCGCCAGTCGAACGTGCTCGGCACCATCAACCCGGTGGTCACGATCGCCCGGATGGCGCACGCCGTCGGCGCCGTGCTCGTCGTCGATGCGTCCCAGTCGGTGCCGCAGATGCCGACCGACGTCGCCGGGTGGGAGGCTGATCTGGTCGCCTTCACCGGCCACAAGATGGTCGGCCCGACCGGTCTGGGCGTGCTGTGGGGCCGCTACGACCTGCTCGAGCAGCTGCCGCCGTTCCTCGGTGGCGGCGAGATGATCGAGGTTGTCCGGATGGAGGGGTCGACGTACGCCCCGCCGCCGTACCGGTTCGAGGCGGGCACCCCGCCGATCGCCGAGACGGTGATGCTGGCGGCCGCGATCGACTACCTGAACGGCATCGGGATGGACCGGATCGCCGCCCACGAGCAGCGGATCACCGCGTACGCCCTCGGCCGGCTGGCCGACGTGCAGGGGCTGCGGATCCTCGGGCCGACCGAGGCGGTCGACCGGGGCGGTGCGATCTCGTTCAGCCTCGAGGGCGTCCATCCGCACGACGTGATGACGATGCTCGACTCCCGTGGCGTCGCCGTCCGCGGTGGGCATCACTGCGCCCGGCCGTTGCACGACCGGTTCGGGGTGCAGTCCTCGACCCGGGCGTCGTTCTATCTGTACACCACCGAGGCGGAGGTGGATGCGCTGGCGGAGGCCCTCGACTACACGCGGGACTTCTTCACCCGTCCCCGGACGTCGACGCACGGTCGCCGCAGGAGGGCCGGATGAACGTCGAGGAGATGTACCAGGAGATCATCCTGGACCACTACAAGGAGAAGCACCACAGCGGCCTGCGCGATCCGTACGCCGCCGAGGTGCACCACGTCAACCCGAGCTGCGGTGACGAGATCACCCTGCGGGTCGCCCTCGACGGCGACACCATCGCCGACGTGTCGTACGACGGCGAGGGCTGCTCGATCTCCCAGGCGTCCACCTCCGTGATGACCGATCTGGTGATCGGGCGCAGCGTCGAGGCCTCACAGGTGTTGTACGCACACTTCAAGGAGATGATGGAGTCGCAGGGCCGGATCGAGCCCGACGAGGACGAGTTCGAGGACGGCATCGCCTTCGCCGGGGTGTCCCGGTTCCCGGCCCGGGTCAAGTGCGCACTGCTCAGCTGGTCGGCGCTGCGGGACGCCCTGATGCGGGCCACGTCCACGACCGGATCCGCCACGACCGGACCCGCCACCGTGGCAGCTGCGACGACCGCACCCGACACGGGCCCAGCCGCCACGACCGGACCCGCCACCACAGCCCCCGCCCCGAAGGAGGACCTGGCATGACCGAATACGTCGAGCGCCCCGCAGACATGGTGCGGGACCGCGAACTCATGGGCGACGCCCCCGCCACGATCGGGGCCTCCGGGGCTTCCCGGTTGTCAGAGGACGAGGTGCTCGAGGCGCTGAAGGACGTCGTCGACCCCGAACTCGGCATCAACGTCGTCGACCTGGGCCTGATCTACGGGGTGCACGTGGAGGAGGACTCCAGCGTCGTCGTCGACATGACACTGACCAGTGCCGCGTGCCCCCTGACCGATATGATCGAGGACCAGGCGGACGCTGCCCTGGAGGGGTTGGTCAACGGCCTGCACATCAACTGGGTGTGGATGCCGCCGTGGACGGCCGCGAAGATCACCGACGACGGCCGCGACCAGCTGCGGGCGATGGGTTTCAACGTCTGACCTGACAGGAGAGAGATGACCGACCGGCGGCCGCGTAACGTCCCAGTGGATCTGGCGCGGGCGTTGGCCATCCTGATCGTCGTCTGGTTCCACCTGTCGTACTTCCAGCTCGTCCTGACGATGGCGCCCGATCGGGCGCCCCACCTCACCCTGACGATGCGCTCGGTCGGGCCGGCCGGGTGGGTGGGCAGCTGGTTCCTCCAGGTGATGCCGCTGTTCTTCGTCGCCGGAGGCTTCGCCAACACCCAGGTCGTCGACCGGGTCGTCCGGGAGGGCCGTACGTACGGCGGCTACCTCGCCGAGCGGGCCCATCGGCTGATCGGGCCGCTGACGGTCTACATCGGCTTCGTGACGATCACCGCGACCGTCCTGGGCTGGACCGGGCACCTGGCCACGGCGCTGTACCTGAGCCGGATGGCCACCCAGGTGCTGTGGTTCATCTCCGCGTACCTGGTCATCGTGCTGGTCGCCCCGCTGATGGTCCGGGCCCACGACCGCTGGGGCCTGCGGGTCCCGATCGTCCTGCTGGCCCTGTGCCTGCTGGTGGACGCCGCCGGCATGCTCACCCGGAACGCGGAGATCCGGGACCTCAACCAGCAGTTCGTCTGGCTGTTCGCGCACCAGTTGGGCATCGGCTACGCGCGCGGCTGGCTGCACCGCGGGCCCGTACGCCGCAGTGTGATCACTTTCGTCGCCGCCGCCGTGGGGATCGTCGCCCTGCTGTACCTGGCCCCGTACCCACGCGCCGCCGTCGGAGTGGGCGACCAGGACACCTCCAACCTGTTGCCGCCCACCACCCCGATGGCCCTGCTCGCACTCGCCGAGTTCGCCCTGCTCGCGCTGTCCGAGCGGTATTTCGGCGAGCGACTGCGCCGCGTCGCCGGACTCCAGAAGGTGCTCGGGGTGGTCAACGCGCTGGCCATGACGATCTACCTGTGGCACATCCCGATCATCGCGCTGGCGGTGGCGATCCTGCTGGTGCCGAGCCTGGTGGTGGGGCACCCGGTCCCGTACCTGCTCACCACGCCGATGTACTGGCTGGTCTCCGTCCCGCTGTTGGTCCTCCTGGTGCCGCTGATCGGCCGGGTCGAACGCTCGCTCATCCCACCGCTGGGCCAGCGCCAGTCGGGACGCCTGGCGTTCTACGGCACGATCCTGCTCTTCATCGGTCTGGAGGTCATCCGACGCAACGGGATGATGCTGCACCCGCAGGCGCCCGCCGCCACCCTCGGCACGCTGTTGTTCATGGTGGGGGCCTGGTCGGTCCGGCTGGGGAGTGACCTGCCGGCGAGCCGCCGGGAACTGCTCCACCCCGGTGGGCGTCGGCGCGAGGCGGGGAACCCTGGCGGACGGGCATAGGATGGCGCGGTGCTGATAGCCCGCGATCTCGAAGTCCGTGCCGGAGCCCGTCTTCTCCTCGAGCCCGTCTCCTTCCAGGTCACGCCGGGCGACAAAATCGGTCTGGTCGGCCGCAACGGCGCCGGCAAGACCACGATGACGAAGATCCTGGCCGGCGACTCGCTGCCCGCGGGCGGAGAGATCCAGCGCACCGGCCAGATCGGCTACCTTCCTCAGGACCCGCGCTCCGGTGACCCCGAGGAGCTGGTCCGTGACCGCATCCTCGGCGCCCGCGGGCTCGACCACATCCTGCGCCGGATGAAGGCGGCCGAGGTGGCGATGGCCGAGGCGACCGAGGACGACGTCCGCGACGCGGCGATGGCCACGTACGCGAAGACCGAGACCCAGTTCCTCACTGCCGGCGGCTACGCGGCAGAGTCGGAGGCGCACCGGATCGCGGCGAACCTGGCGCTGCCCGACCGGGTGCTCGGCCAGCAGCTGAAGACCCTCTCCGGCGGTCAGCGCCGGCGTGTCGAGCTGGCCCGCATCCTGTTCTCCAACGCCGACACCCTGCTGCTCGACGAGCCGACCAACCATCTCGACGCAGACTCCATCGTCTGGCTGCGCGGCTTCCTGCAGAGCTATTCCGGCGCGCTGCTGATGATCTCCCACGACACCGACCTGCTCGGCGCGACGGTCAACAAGGTCTTCCATCTCGACGCCAACCGGGCCGTCCTCGACGTCTATGCGATGGACTGGAAGCGCTACCTGACCCAGCGGGCCGCCGACGAGGCCCGCCGCAAGCGCGAGCGACACAACGCCGAGCGCAAGGCCGACCAGCTGATGGCGCAGGCCGACAAGATGCGGGCCAAGGCGACGAAGGCCGTCGCCGCGCAGAACATGGCCCGGCGCGCCGAGAAGCTGCTGGCCGGTCTGGAGGAGGAACGGCAGTCCGACCGGGTGGCGAAGATCCGTTTCCCGGAGCCGGCGCCCTGCGGCAAGACCCCGATCCGCGCCGAGAACCTGTCCAAGTCGTACGGCTCCCTGGAGGTCTTCACCGGCGTCGACCTGGCCATCGACAAGGGCTCCCAGGTCGTCATCCTCGGTCTCAACGGCGCCGGCAAGACCACCCTGCTGCGGATGCTGGCCGGGCTCGAGGAGCCCGACACCGGCGAGGTGATCCTCGGCCACGGCGCCCGCGTCGGCTACTATGCGCAGGAGCACGAGACCATCGACGTGTCCCGGACCGTGCTGGAGAACATGGTCTCCGCCTCCCCGGACCTGAACAACACCGAGGTGCGCAAGATCCTCGGGTCGTTCCTGTTCACCGGTGACGACGTCGAGAAGCGGGCCGGGGTGCTGTCCGGCGGCGAGAAGACCCGCCTGGCCCTGGCGATGCTGGTGGTCTCCGCGGCCAACGTCCTGCTGCTCGACGAGCCGACCAACAACCTCGACCCCGCCTCCCGGGCCGAGGTGCTGAACGCGATCAACACCTACGCCGGGGCGATCGTGCTGGTCACCCACGACGAAGGGGCGGTCGAGGCGCTCGAACCGGACCGGGTGCTGTTGCTGCCCGACGGTGACGAGGACCTGTGGAGCCCCGAGTACGCCGAGCTGATCTCGCTGGCCTGATCCGGCCGACCGGTACGCCGCCGTACGCCATCCGGTCGTGCGTCATCTGGTCGTGCGGTACGCCGCCGTACGCCATCCGCCGTCATCCGGTCTGCGTCATCCGTCGTCCGGTGCCCGATGCACGCCACCGACGCCCTCGACGCCCGACCGCTTCGTGTGACACCGACGGGGTCCGATGCGGGCCGAGGAGGGCGGGCCCGCGACCCCGGGCCGTACTGGGGCTCGCTGCTAGCATGGGCGTCTGGTCTGACGAGGCGGGAGACGGAATGGTACCGGGCGCCAAGGGGTCGCGCATGACGGGCGAGGAGCGCGAGCGGCTGATGCTCGCGTTCGTGCGGCGGTACCGCGCGGGAGAGACCGTCGAGGCCCTCGCCGCGGCCGCCGGACGTCCCGAGGCATTCGTCGAAGGGCTGCTGAGGGAGGCCGGGGTCGCGCTGCGCCGCGGCCGGCCTACGCCGTCCCCGATGCCCGACGGATCGGCCCCCGGCATGCCTGTTCCCGAGCCCGCTGTCCTCCCGCCGATGGTCGGGGCCGTCGGCGTGGTGCCGGTCACCGGCACCGCCGGCGTGGAGTCGGCTTCGGGAGCCGACGGTGTCGAGTTGGCCACGGATATCGACGGCCTGGAGTTGGCATCAGGCATCGCCGGTGTCGAGTCGGCTTCGGGCATCGCCGGTGTCGAGGCTTCTGTGGGCATTGCTCGCGTCGAGCCGGCCTCGGGCACGGTCCCGACCGGCCAGGACGGGACCCGTGACCTGGATTGGTCCCCGCCGCCGCTGACCGACTGGGGCCTGCCCACGCCGCCGCTCAAGGTGCTGGTGAAGAGGAAGCCCAAGGCCCGCGAGAAGGCGCTGGCGGCGGCCACCGCCCGTCGCAAGCGCGAGGCGAGCCCCGACCATGACGGCACGGGCGCGCCCGGTGCGTCCTTCGCCGGAAAGAAGGCGGCGGGCGGCAAGAAGAAGTCCCGCAAGAAGCCGAAGAAGTCCGGGCACCGGTGAGCATGTCGTCCCCCATCCACGTCATGCGGCAGATGACCAAGGGTGGTCCACTCGGTGACCAGAAGCTGTCGAAGGGCACGTTCCGGCGCGTGGTGGCGTACGCACGGCCGTTCTGGGGCCTGATCGGCGTGTTCGTCGCGGTCGTCATCGTCCAGGCCGGCCTCGCGGTGGCGCCACCGCTGCTGTTCCGGGAGATCATCGACCGCGGCGTGCTCGGCCGCGACCGGCAGGTCGTGGTGACGATGGCCCTGGTGGTGGCGGGCATCGCCGTCACCAATGCGGTCGTCGGGCTGCTGCAGCGCTGGTGTTCCTCGAAGATCGGCGAGGGCCTGATCTACAACCTGCGTACGGCTGTCTTCGACCATGTCTCCGGCATGCCGATCGCGTTCTTCACCCGGACCCAGACCGGCAAGCTGGTCTCCCGGCTGAACTCCGACGTCATCGGGGCCCAGCGGGCGTTCACCTCCACCCTCTCGGGAGCGGTGTCGAACATCTTCGGGTTGATCCTCACCCTGGCCGCCATGCTCGCGCTGAGCTGGCAGTTGACGGTCGGGGCGCTGGTCCTACTGCCTGTCTTCGTCATCCCGGCGCGGATGGTCGGGCGCAAGCTGGCCGATCTCACCCGCCAGCAGATGAGCGACAACGCCGAGATGTCCGCGACGATGACCGAGCGGTTCTCCGTTTCCGGTGCGCTGCTGGTCAAGCTGTTCGGGCGCCCCACCGAGGAACACGACCGGTTCGCCGCCCGGGCGGCCGACGTCCGTGATGTGTCGGTGGCGATGGCGATGAACGGGCGGTTCTTCATCACCTCGCTGACCCTTGTCGCGGCGCTCGCCACCGCGCTGGTGTACGGCGTCGGCGGCCTGATGGCGGTCGACGGTGCCCTGACCGTCGGCACCCTCACCGCGTTGGCCGGGCTGTTGACCCAGCTCTACGGTCCGCTGACCGCGCTGACGAACATCCGGATCGATGTGATGGGGGCCCTGGTCTCCTTCGAGCGGGTCTTCGAGATCCTCGACCTGCGCCCGGCGATCGCCGAGAAGCCGGGCGCCGTCCCGCTCAGTGGTGAGGCCTCGGTGGAGTTCGACGACGTCCGGTTCGCCTACCCGCGGGCGGAGGAGGTCTCGCTCGCCTCGTTGGAGTCGGTCGCCGTGCCGGAGCACACGCCGGGCGAGCCGGTGCTGAAGGGGATCAGCTTCCGGGTGGCTCCGGGCAGCACCACCGCCGTCGTCGGGCACTCGGGGTCCGGTAAGACCACCCTGACCCACCTGATCGCCCGGTTGTACGACGTGACCGGGGGAGCGGTCCGGATCGGCGGCACCGACGTGCGTGACCTGCGCATCGCCGCCCTGCAGGACGCCGTGGGCTACGTCACCCAGGACGCCCACATGTTCCACGACACCGTCCGGGAGAACCTGCGCTACGCCCGCCCGACGGCGACCGACGCCGAGCTGTGGCAGGTGCTCGAGGCGGCCCACATCGCCGACCTGGTCCGCCAGCTCCCCGACGGCCTCGACACCCTGGTGGGGGAGCGCGGCTACCGCCTCTCCGGCGGCGAACGCCAGCGGCTGGCCATCGCCCGGCTGCTGCTCAAGGCGCCCCCCATCGTCGTCCTCGACGAGGCCACGGCCCACCTCGACTCCGACTCCGAGGCCGCGGTGCAGCGTGCCCTCGACGCGGCGATGGAACACCGGACGAGCCTGGTGGTGGCCCACCGGCTGTCCACGATCCGCAACGCCGACGAGATCCTCGTGGTCGAGGACGGACGGATCGTCGAGCGGGGCACTCACGCCGAACTGCTGGGCCTCGACGGGACGTACGCCGAGCTCTACCGCACCCAGTTCGCCGAGCCGGACCACCGCGCCGGCTCCGCCACAGTCTGAGCGGGCTCGGTCCGGTCGGCCGCCTCGGGAAGGCCTCCGATCGGGCTGATGGGTCCCGCCTGTGCTGTGCAGTCCGGGCTTGTGCCGTGCTGTTCAGGCCCGGGTGAACTCCCAGAGTCGTACGGCCACCTCGACCTCGGACGGTGCGCCGGCCGCAGGATCCGGCCCCTCGGCGGCTCCGGCCCGCTGCTCGGAGCGCCGGTGGAACGCATTCGGGCCCATCCCGACCAGATCGGCCACCGCCGCGGGCGTGAGCCGCAGCGTGAAGCGGATGTCCGTGCTGTCGGCCGCGACCAGATGTCCGGACATCCGCGCCAGCAGGTGGGCCTCCTTGTCCTCCTCGATGTCGAGCAGACCAAGGGTGGAGCGCAGCCCGGCGAGGTGGTCGGGCAGGGGGGCGACCACGAGCGCCCGGCCGTGCGGGGCGAGGACCCGGGCGAACTCCGCCGGGTTGCGCGGCGCGAAGACCGCCAGCAGCACGTCGATGCTGCCGGTGCGGACGGGCAGACCGGCCCAGGTGTCGGCGACGACGGCGCCGATCCGGGGGTGGGCCCGGGCAGCCCGTCGGGCGGCGGCGGGGGAGATGTCCAGGGCGAGACCGCGGTCCCGGTCGGTGAGACAGCCGGCGAGGTAGTAGCCGGTGCCGGCACCGGCCTCCAGCATCGTCAACGATCCGGCCGACACGTCCGGTGACGGTTGCCGGGCCGCCGTACGCACCGCCTCTCGGATCGGGGCGTACGCCCCCGACCCGAGGAACCGTTCGCGCGCCGCCACCATCCCGGCGGTGTCGGCGTGCCGCGGGACCCCACCCGGCAACAGATTGACGTAGCCCTGCTTCGCGAGGTCGAAGCTGTGCCCACGCGGGCAGCGCACCGTACGTCCCTGCAGTGCCAGGCCGTGCACATCCGCAGCCCGACACTGCGGGCAGAGCAGCAGGTCGGCGACGTCGGCCAGCACAGCGGGCCTCAGCGGGTGGTGTCGGAGACGGGCCGTCCGACCGCCGGCGGTGCCGCTCTGTCGGTGGCCGGCCGGCCGGTGACCGTCCCGCTGGTGGCGGTCCGGTCGGCGTCCGCCCCGTCGGTGCTCGTCGCTCCGGCGTCCCGGGCACCGGTGAGCTCTGCGCTGTCGTCGCCCGTGCTGTCGACCGCGCCGTCTGCGGCCACGTCATCGGCGGCCTTCGTGCGGCGCTTCCGCCGGCCGGTGACGATCTCGCGGGCGTCCTTGCCGATCAGGATGAACGTGCCGCCGATGCCGATCGCCGCGAAGCAGAACCACTGGATGGCGTAGGAGAGGTGCGGCCCCTCACTCAGTTCGGGAAGGGCCACCGGGACAAGGCCGTCGGACGGGGCCGGGGTGATCGAGGTGGCATTGAGGTAGCCGTCGACCAGCGGGCGCCCCGACCAGGTGGCGATGGCTGCCGGGTTGACCAGCCGGGTCGAGCCCTCGGTCGGCACGATGGCGTTCTGCGGCCCGGGCTCGTCGGCGCTGACGTAGCCCTCCACGGTCACCGGGCCGGTCGGTGGGGCGGGGATCGCGGAGGCGGCGGGCAGCGGCCCGTTCGACGGCCGCGGTGCGAAGCCACGATCGACCAGGACCCACCCGCCGGAGGCGGTCTGCAGTGGCACGACCACCTCGTAGCCGGTGTCGCCGTTGTTGGTGCGGTAGCGCACCTGCACCTGGTGAGCCGGGTCGAAGGTGCCCTCCACCCGTACCTTCCGGTACTGCTTGTCGGCCGTGATCTCGCGGCCGAACACCTCGTCGAAGGACGCCACCGGCTCCTGTTGCTGGGCGACGATCGTCGCGTTGCGCGCACGCTTCTCGGCCAGTCGGCGCAGCTGCCAGTCGCCGAGCTGGATGAAGGCGGTCACCAGGACGACGGCGAAGATGACCAGTGCGACCCAGCGCTTCCAGTACGTGCCCACCCCCCGAGAGTAGCCGTGCCCACCGACGCGGCCGCCCCGCGTCCCGTGGCATGACGCTGAGGGACCTGCCGGGCAGCCCGGGAGGCTCTGCAGAGTCTCAGGACTGGTGCAGACCGACGGGCTCAGGGGTAGTGCAGACCGGCAGGCTCAGGACTACTGCAGATCGGCGTCGAGGTCCGCGGCGTCGGCATCGCCGTCGGCCGACTCGTCGGTCTCGGCCGTACGGTCGTCGAGGCTGAGCACCAGGGCGGTCGTCTGCGCCGCGACCTTGCCCAGGCTCCCGCCCCGGCCGACCGCCACACCGACCAGGAACAGGGTGAGCGGGGACGCGGCACGTTCCACCTGGTGCGACGCGTCGCGGGCGAGGTCGAGGATGGTCAGGATGTCGTCCTTGCTCAACTCGAAGTCATCGGTGTCGATGTGATGGGCCAGGATGTCGATCCAATCCTTGAGGCTCGCCCACTCCTCCGTCATCGTTCTCCTCCAGCCGGGTCGGTGTGTCTCGATCATGGCATGGCGTTCCGGGGAGTCGTCGACGGGGGTGGCTCACCCCTGGGGGGTCTGGCCTACACTCCACTCATGCCTCGGCACGGGAACGTACGGACCATCCTGCCGCTGGCGGACGCCTACGGGCGGGTCGCCACAGACCTCCGGGTGTCCCTCACCGACCGCTGCAACCTGCGATGCACCTATTGCATGCCGCCCGAGGGGCTGGACTGGATGCCGGACGACCGGCTGCTCACCAACGAGGAGCTCGTCCGCCTGGTCCGGATCGGGGTGGAGCGGCTCGGGATCAGCAGCGTACGGCTCACCGGCGGTGAGCCATTGCTGCGCCGGGACCTGTCGCTGATCATCGCCGCGATCGCGGAGCTGTCGCCGCGCCCCGTCATCGCGCTGACCACCAACGGGATCGGTCTCGCCTCGCGGGCCGAGGATCTGCGGGCCGCCGGCCTGGACCGGATCAACGTCTCGCTCGACACCCTCGACCCGGAGCGTTTCCGCACTCTGACCCGCCGCCGGCGCCATGCCGACGTCCTCAGCGGGATCCGCGCGGCGAAGCAGGCGGGCCTGGAACCGGTGAAGATCAACTCGGTGCTGATGCGGGGCATCAACGACGACGAGGCGCCGGCTCTGGTCGAATGGGCCGGACGGGAGGGCGTCGAGCTGCGGTTCATCGAGCAGATGCCGCTGGACGCCCAGCACGGGTGGCGCCGCGACCGGATGGTCACCGCCGACGAGGTCCTCGCGTCCCTGGCGGGACATGCGCTGCACCCGGTCGCCGCCGAGGGACGGGCCCGGGGCAGCGCCCCCTCGGAGCTGTTCCGCGTCGGGGACACCGAGCAGTTGGTGGGCATCATCGCGTCGGTGTCGCGGCCGTTCTGCGGGGCCTGCGACCGGGTCCGGCTGACCGCCGACGGCCAGGTCCGCAACTGCCTGTTCTCCCGCACCGAGGACGACCTGCGCTCGGCGTTGCGCGCGGGCGCCGGCGACGAGGAGATCGCCGAGCAGTGGGCCCGGGCGGTCGCCGGCAAGCATCCCGGCCACGGGATCAACGACCCCAGCTTCCTGCAGCCCGACCGGCCGATGTCGGCGATCGGGGGCTGATCACTTCCCGGGAGCCCCCGCGTCGGGGGAGTCCGTGCCCTTGTCGTCCTTGTTGTCCTGGTCGGAGCCGGGGGCGGGTTCGGACTCGCCGGGGATGATCACCGGCGGCGCGGCGTCGGGACCCTCCAGCGCCGCGTGCCCGGGTTCCTCGGGCGGCACGTCCGGCAGCTGCTGGCCCTTGTTGAGGCGCAGGTCCACCGCGTTGGCGATGACGACGGCGATGGCGGGCAGGAAGGCGGCGCCGGCCACGGCGATCCATCGCCACACCCCGTGCAGGAAGACCGCAGCGATGAAGCAGATCACCCGCAACGACATCATCGCCAGGTATTCCATCTGACGACGGTTGAGATCTTCCTCGGGGTTGCGTGGGGCGCTGGTGATCAGCGGGGGATGGTGCTTCCCCGGCCGTCGGCCCGCTGACCTTGCCACCCGGCCACTATACGGCCGCGGAACCGGCCGTCGAGGGTCGTACGCAGCGGGCCGGAACGCCGCCGCGTGGGGGTCCGTACGCGCCGCCGGCCGCGTCCCGGACGGACGGGCGTCGACCGGCCGCCCGCGCCCCTGCTGCTAGCGTGTGGCCGGTGAGCACTGCATCTGAGGCCCCCGCCGTGGGCCGCGTCGCCCTCGTCACGGGCGGCAATCGCGGCATCGGGCGCGCCATCGCCGCCCGCCTGGTCGCCGAGGGTTACCGCGTCGCCGCGACGTCGCGCAGCGGGGAAGTGCCGGAGGGCGTCCTCGGCGTGCCCTGCGACATCACTGACCAGGAGCAGGTCGAGGCTGCCTTCGCCACCGTGGAGAAGGAGCTGGGCCCCGTCGAGGTGCTGGTGGCCAACGCCGGCATCACCCGCGACACGCTGCTGATGCGGATGCGGGACGACGACTGGGACGCGGTCATCGACACCAATCTCACCGGGACCTTCCGCGTCGTCCGCCGGGCCGCCCGCGGCATGATGAAGGCCCGGTTCGGGCGGATCGTGCTGATCTCGTCGGTGGTCGGCCTGATCGGCAGCGCCGGGCAGGTCAACTACGCCGCCTCGAAGTCGGGCCTGATCGGGATGGCCCGCTCGGTCGCGCGGGAGCTCGGCTCCCGCGGCGTGACGGCCAATGTCGTCGCCCCCGGTTTCATCCGCACCGACATGACGGCGGGGCTGGGTGAGGACCTGGTCGCGAAGTACAGCGGGCAGATCCCGGTCGGCCACCTCGGTGAGGTCGACGACATCGCCAACGCCGTCGCCTTCCTGGCGGCCGACGCGGCGGGTTACATCTCCGGTGCCGTGCTGCCCGTCGACGGTGGCCTCGGCATGGGTCACTGAGCCACAGCAGAAGGAGCACAGCATGGGAATCCTCGAGGGCAAGAACATCCTCGTCACCGGCGTGACGATGAACACCTCCATCGCCTACAAGGTGGCGGAGATCGCCCAGGCGGAGGGGGCGACGGTGATCGTCTCCAACTTCGGGCGCGCGATGAGCCTCACCCGCCGCGTCGTCCAGAAGCTCGACCCGGTGCCGCCGGTGCTGGAGCTCAACGCCACCGATGCCGAACAGCTCGACGGTCTCGCCGATGTCCTGCGTGAGCACGTCGACCGGATCGACGGCATCGTGCACGCCATCGCGTACGCGAACCCGCAGACCGCCCTCGGCGGTGGCTTCATGACCACCGGCTGGGACGACGTCGCGACCGCCCTGCAGACCTCCTCCTACTCGCTGGTCTCGCTGGTCCGCGCCTGCAAGCCGCTGATCACCGGCCCGGCCAGCGTCGTCGGCCTCACCTTCGACGGCTCCGTCGCCTGGCCCACGTACGACTGGATGGGCGTCGCCAAGGCCGCCCTCGAGGCCGCGAGCCGTTACATGGCCCGCTACGTCGGTGCGGACGGCATCCGGACCAACATGGTCTCGGCGGGCCCGATCGACACCCTCGCCAAGAAGGCCATCCCCGGCGGGTCCGAGTTCAACGACGTTTGGGCGGACCGGGCACCGCTCGGTTGGGATCCCACCGACGCGACGGCCACCGCCAAGGCCGTGGTCGCGCTGCTGTCCGACTGGTTCCCGATGACCACCGGTGAGGTCATCCACGTCGACGGTGGGCTGCACGCGACCGGCGCCTGATCCGTCCGGTCATTGCATCCTCCGGCCGTCCCGCTCGCTGCGGGGCGGCCGGAGTCGTCATTTCTGCAGGTGGTCCGGGTGCCGGGGCCGTGGCCGGGCCATCGGACCGGCGAGGCACCCGGGTCGGGCGGCACCCGGGTCGAGCGAGGCACCCGGTCGGGTGCGGGCGGTCGCGTGGGTTCAGGACGGTGGCCAGGCGCAGGAGGCTTCCAGGTTGTCCAGGGCCGCGTTGAGCAGGGCCCGCAGTGCCCGGGCCCGGACCTCGACCGCATGGGCGTGCAGCAGGCCGGACTCGTCGGCCAGCCCGGCCTCGCAGGCCTCGACCAGCCGGAGCGCCCGGGCGGCCGCCTGGCGCTGACGACTCGGGTAGTCCGGGGGGAGCACCGGGCCGTCGCCCTCGGGTCGGCGACCGGAGGCCATGCCCAGCTGGTCCAGTTCACGGGTGGCCGCGTGCATCGCCTCGGTGAGGGCGTGTTCCGCCTCGACCGAGGAGACCGGTGAGAAGGGACGCTCGGCGGGCAGGATCTGCCACTGGATGGCGGGCCCCACTCGGACGGGGACCCAGGCCGCACCGCCGGCGCGGGGGATCACCGCGGCACCGGCCGCCAGCGCCGCCCGGGTCAATGGCATTGGGCCACGCAGCGGGCCGAGTCTGCCGGGACGCGGCAGGGCGAGGATCCAGTCCTCCGGGCAGTGGACCAGGGCGGCGCGCATGGCCTCGTCGAGGGGGCTCGATCCCTCGTCGGTCAGCCCGAGCAGCGCATCGGGGTCGCTGACGTGGTGCGCGGCATCGGCGCCCCGGACGGTCCGGGCGGCCACCTCGACGCTCGGCACCGAGCGCCCGGCATCTGCCGCCGGAGACGATCCGTGGCGCAGCACGTTCAGATACGTCACCAGGCGGATCGCGGCGAGCAAGGTCACGTCGTCAACCGTACGTCACCGGTGCCTGACCGCTGCACGTCGTGGGCGTGCGAGCGCGCGCCTGCTGCGCCCGCCGGCTGTACGTCTGCGCCGCCGACCGTGGGGTGAACGGCACTTGTCGGGCGCACGGCTACGGCGCCCGCTGGGCGAACGTCTGCGGCGTCCGCGCGAGCGGTCGACCGGTCCGGCGGGTCACCGGGAACGGCGGTCGCGACCGGGAGCGGTGGGTAGGGAAAGGGGCCCGCCCGTGCGGCGAGCCAGGTGCGCGGGGCGCGGCTCGGGCATGTAGGTTCAGGGCCATGGTCGCTGTGGTGGATCTGGTCGATGTGAGTGTCAGGCGGGGAGACACCGTGATGCTCGAGGGCATCAACTGGCAGGTCGGGGAGTCGGACCGCTGGGTGGTCCTCGGCGCCAACGGCGCCGGCAAGACCACCCTGCTGCGGCTGCTGACCGGCGACCTCTACCCGACCACCGGGATGGCCGGGGTCCTCGACGAGGTGCTCGGGGCGGTGAACATCTTCGACCTGCGCCCGCGCATCGGCCTGGTCTCCCAGACCTTCCAGGAACGCGTGCCGCGCGGTGAGACGGTCCACGACCTGGTGGTGTCCGCGGCGTACGCGGTGGTCGGACGCTGGCATGAGGAGTACGAGAGCTTCGACCACGAGCGGGCCGACGCCCTGCTCGACCGGTTCGGGATGCTGGCGCTGCGGGACCGTACGTTCGGCACGCTCAGCTCGGGGGAGCGCAAGCGCGTCGAGATCGCCCGTGGCCTGATGGTCGACCCGGAGCTGCTCCTGCTCGACGAGCCGGCCTCCGGGCTCGACCTCGGCGGCAGGGAGAAGCTGGTGACCCTGCTGGGCCACCTCGCCGCCGACCCGGCGGCACCCGCCAGCGTCATGGTGACCCACCATGTGGAGGAGATCCCGCCGGGCATCACCCACGCCATGCTGCTGAAGAAGGGACGGATCGTCGCCAGCGGCCCGGCCCGCGAGGTGCTCACCGAGCCGCTGATGAGCGAGACGTTCGACCTGCCCCTGCGGCTGATCATGAGCCAGGGGCGATTCACTGCGAGGGCACGCTAGATGTCGATGCATCTGCAGGACTGGTTCTACCTGAACATGTGGGCGCTGTGGATCACCGGGGTGATCCTCGCGCTGACGATCGAGCTGCTCCAGCGCGACCGCCGCGCCTTGGCCTGCGCCGCCGGCTGCGCCATCGCAGCCGTGGTGTCGGCCGTCGCCCCCGCCACCTGGTGGCTGCCCTGGCTGGTGGCGATCCTGGCCGTCTGGACGTTCTGGATGGTGCTCCGCCCGCGTCGGTCCTGAGCGCGGCACAGATCAGTCCTGGTCAGCGGTCCTGGGCCACCCGGTCGGGCGCGTGGTGCGGACCGGTCCTGGGCCACCGGTCCTGGGTCACCGGTGCTGCTCATCGGTCCTGATCACTGTCCGGATCGGCGGTGCTGACCTCCGGTCGGGACGGCCACCCGCAGGACGCGTCCTCGTCCGGCGGTGATCACGGGGCAGACTGGGAGGGATGTCAACCTCAGCGCTCACCCTGATCACGATCACCGATCCCCACGACGACCGCGTCGCCGACTACGTCCGGCTGCGCGACGTCTCGCTGCGCCGCTCGCTCGAGGCCGAGCACGGACTGTTCATCGCCGAGGGGGAGAAGGTGATCCGCCGGGCGCTCGAGGCGGGCTACCCGCCGCGGTCGTTCCTGCTCGCGCCTCGCTGGATCGACTCACTGTCCGACGTCCTCGGCCAGCATCCGGGCGTGCCGATCTACGTCGTCACCGAACAGATGGCCGAAGAGATCACCGGGTTCCACGTGCACCGCGGTGCACTGGGGTCGATGCGGCGACAGTCCGGCCGGGCGATGGCAGACCTGCTCGGTCTGCAACGCCTGGTGGTGTGCGAGGACATCGTCGACCACACGAACGTCGGCGCCATCCTGCGCTCGGCGGCGGGGATGGGCTGGGACGGCTGCCTGCTCGCTCCCCGGGCAGCGGATCCCCTCTACCGGCGCGCCGTCAAGGTGTCGATGGGGGCGGTGTTCTCCCTGCCGTGGGCCCGGATCGAGTCCTGGGCCGACGCGGTCCCGACTCTGCGGGACGCCGGATACCTCACCCTGGCGATGGCTCTCAGCGACGACTCACGACCGCTGCCGGACGTCGCGCGGGGGCTGGCTGCGGACCGGAAGGTCGCGATCCTGCTCGGGACCGAGGGCGGCGGGCTGTCCCGGCGCTGGATGGAGCAGGCCGACATTGTCGTCCGCATCCCGATGGGTCACGGCATCGACTCGCTCAACGTCGCGGCGGCCTCGGCCGTGGCCTGCTACGCCCTGGGCCCCGCCGGGCGGAGCGGAGTCGCTGTCGGGTAGGCCGGAGTCGCTTCGGGTGGGGCGGAGTCGCTTCGGGCAGACCCGAGCCGCCGCCATCGGGTCGGCGGTCGGCTGACCGGCCGGGGCCCCGTCGTACGTCGGGGACGATTCGAGCAGGCCGTACGTCAGAGACGATCTGGTCAGGCCGAGGTGCGCTTCGGGGTGACGGGCCAGTCCTCCGGGTAGAGGTGGGCCAGTGCGTCGTGGGCCTGGTAGAGCTTCTTGCGTGTCCGGGTCGACAACCGGTCGCCGAACACCATGCCGTGGAGATGGTCGGTCTCGTGCTGCAGGCACCGCGCCAGCAGCCCGGTGCCGTGGATCTCGATCGGGTTGCCGTCGGCGTCCTGTCCGCGGCAGATCGAGTGGTCGGTCCGGGCGAGTGGCGCATACCCGCCGGGCAGCGACAGGCAGCCTTCATCGGCGGACTCCAGCACCCGGTCGCGGCCCTCGGGCAGCTCGACCACGGGATTGCAGACCACGCCCACCTGCGAGTGGTTGTCGCCGTCCGGGCAGTCGTACACGAAAACCGCCAGGTCGATCCCCACCTGGGTCGCCGCCAGGCCGACGCCCTGCGCCGCCTCCATGGTGGCGAACATGTCGCGCACCAGCGTCCGCAGCTCGTCGTTGAACTCGGTCACCGGTCGGGTCGGGGCGTGCATCACCGGCGTCCCCCAGCGGGTGATGGGGCGGACCGTGCCGCCAGTGGTGAGCTCGCCGAGGCTCGTCATGCTGCGTCCTGTCTCTCGGAGGGGCGTTTCTGAAGATTGCGGACCCCACTCTAGGCGTGTCGGCGTGGCACGCTTGCACCGGAACGTGACCCGGCGGAAGGTGCGGTGCATGGGGACAGGCAGCGGCGGTGAGCCTGCGCAGCGACTGCCCGCTGACCTGCAGGCCGCCCTCAGGGCCTATCGCAGCCATCTCGAGGGGGAACGCCACGTCGCGGCCAACACCGTCCGCGCCTACCTCGGTGACCTGACCGAGCTCTTCGGGCATGTCGCCGTGCACGGGGTCGTCACCCCTGCCGAGATCACGATTGCCGATCTGCGCGGCTGGCTCGCCGCCCAGCAGGCCACCGGTGCGTCCCGCGGGACCCTGAGCCGGCGGGCCTCGGCCGTCCGGGGTTTCTTCGCCTGGGCCCGCCGCGACGGGCTGGTGCCGGTCGATCCGAGCCTGCGGCTGGCGTCGCCGAAGGCGGCCCGGCCGTTGCCCGTCACCCTCGACCAGCAACAGGCCGCCGCCCTGATGGACGAGGCTCGGCTCCGGGCGGCCGAGCAGCCCGGTCCACTGGGCCTGCGCGATGTCGCCGTCCTCGAGATGCTGTACGGGGCCGGATTGCGCGTCTCGGAACTCTGCGACCTCGACACGACCTCGCTCGACCGTGACCGGCGACTGGTACGCGTCCATGGCAAGGGGGACAAGGACCGGATGGTGCCGATGGGTCGGCCTGCCGTGGACGCCGTCGACGGCTGGCTCGCCCGGCGCCCGGAACTGGCCGCCGCCTCGAGCGGCCACGCGCTGTTCCTCGGTGCCCGCGGGGCCCGGATCGACCCGCGGGTCGTCCGGCGTCTGGTGCATCGTCACCTCGGCCTGGTGACCGGTGCACCCGACCTCGGCCCCCACGGGCTGCGCCACGCCATGGCCACCCATCTGCTCGAGGGCGGGGCCGATCTGCGCAGCGTCCAGGAGATGCTCGGGCACGCCTCGCTGGCCACGACGCAGATCTACACCCACGTGACGGCGGACCGACTGCAGCAGGCGTTCCGCCAGGCCCACCCCCGGGCCTGACCCACGTCGTCCCATCCCGGCAGCTCTGTCCCGGCCGCCACGCCCCACCCGCCTCATCCCAGCCTCGTGGGGTCGATCAGCACCCCGTCCTGCCAGGCCATCAGGTGCAGATGACAGCCCGTCGACAGACCGGTGGAACCGACCGCCCCGACCACCTGCCCCCGCTGCACGGTCGCGCCGACACCCACCCCGTACCCTCGGGCGTGGTTCATCGAGGTGACCAAGTGGTGCCCGCCGACGGTGCCGTGGTCGATCCGCAGCCGCCAGCCGTAGGCGGGATGCAGGACCACCTCGGTCACGGTGCCGGCGAGTGGCGCCCGGATGGGGGCGCCACAGGGGGCGCCGTGGTCCACGCCGTCGTGCAGCTTGCGGACGCCCGTGACGGGGTGCACCCGCATTCCGAACGGGGAGGTCACCGGCCCGGCGACAGGCGCCGACCAGCCACCCCCACCGGTGGCCGCCGGCACCGCGCCGGAGCCGGCCGCCCCGGCGGCCGCGATCGCCCTTTCCATCGCCTCCCGGCGTGCTGTTGTCACCTCGTCGGCGCCGACCAGCCGGACCGGCGGTCCACCGGGGACGACGGGCAGCAGCAGCGGGTCCAGGTACTCCTGGCCGCGCCGCAGGCCCCAGTGCAGACAGGTCGCCGGGGCGCAGCTCGGGTGACCTGCCTGCAGGGTCCCGAGCACCTCACCGGTGGCGACCGACTGCCCGACCCGGACCGCGGCGTCCACCGGCTCGTACGTCGTCCGGGTGGCGCCGTGGTCGACCACCACGACGCCACGCCCGGCCAGGTCCCCGGCGTACGTGATCGTCCCGGCTGCGGCCGCGAGCACGGGTGCGCCCACCGCCGCGGCGAGGTCGATCCCGCGGTGCCCGGGCAACCAGGGGTCCGGCGGAGGGCTGAAGGGGCGCAGCAACGGGCCGGGGACGGGCAGGACACCGGCGGGCACACCGTCAGGGCCCGACCGGATCGGCACAGCGGCCGCCGGGCGGGCCGGACCGGTGAGGAGCCCGGCCCCGGCGAGCAGGGAACCGAGCAGCGCCAGCACGAGGCCGCGGGGCAGGAGTCGTCTCACGTCAGGAAGACTGGGACGCGCGAGCCGGGCGCCGTCGCCGGCCCCCGAATCTGTGCACAAGAGATCCGGGATCGGGCAGCCTGTGGACGGACGTGGCGGAGAACCGACGCAGTGGAGGGCCGACGCTGGGGAGGGCCGACGCAGTGGAAGGCCAACGCCGGGGAGCACCGCGCGCTGCGGGGCGTACGGGCCCGACTGGCATCGTTCCCGGGGCCGCCCTAGACTGTCCGGAGCACCTCGAACCATTCGGGGTGACTTCGCATGCAGTCCCGCCGGTCGGATCCACGCCTCGACGTGGGCGGACCGGGCGTCCCGTACGGTCCCTTGTGGGTGAGGACGTGACTGCATCAGGCGGTGCCGAGAGTCGGTACCGGAGAACCGTCGGGCGCTTCTGCGCGCCCACGAGGAGGAAACGGCCATGGCCGTCGTGACTGCCCGCGAGCTGCTCGAGAACGGTGTCCACTTCGGGCACCAGACCCGTCGTTGGAACCCGAAGATGAAGCGCTTCATCTTCAACGAGCGCAACGGCATCTACATCATCGATCTGCAGCAGTCGCTCAAGTACATCGACAAGGCGTACGCCTTCGTCAAGGGGACCGTCGCCCGCGGCGGTCAGGTGCTGTTCGTCGGCACCAAGAAGCAGGCCCAGGAGGCCATCGCCCAGCAGGCCACCCGGGTCGGCATGCCGTACGTGAACCAGCGCTGGCTGGGTGGCATGCTCACCAACTTCCAGACCATCTCCAAGCGGATCTCCCGGATGAAGGAGCTGGAGGCGATGGACTTCGACAAGGTGCAGGGCTCCGGCCTCACCAAGAAGGAGCTCCTCGGCCTGTCCCGCGAGAAGGACAAGCTGGCCAAGGACCTGGGCGGCATCCGCGACATGACCCGCACCCCGCAGGCCGTCTGGATCGTCGACACCAAGAAGGAGCACCTCGGCGTCGACGAGGCGCGCAAGCTGCGCATCCCGATCGTGGCGATCCTCGACACCAACTGCGATCCCGATGAGGTCGACTACGCCATCCCCGGCAACGACGACTCCATCCGGTCCGTCTCCCTGCTCACCCGGGTGATCGCCGACGCCGTGGCCGACGGTCTGATGTCGCGCTCCGCCGGTGAGACCACCGCCACCACGGCCGCAGAGCCGATGGCCGAGTGGGAAAAGGAGCTTCTCAACGCCGGGGCCGAGGAGGCCGCCAAGGCCGAGGCTGCTCCCGCCGCCCCGGCCGCTCCCGCCGCCCCGGCCGCCCCGGCCGC